>JAWOEH010000066.1:0-4202 GCA_046482855.1 Bacteroidales bacterium
TTCAAAATATGCGTGTATACAAGGCTGGGGTAGTCGGGGCGTTGTCCGGCTCTGCCGCCAGGGGTGTAGGCATCATTGGAGCGTAACCGTTTATTGGCTGTGTAATGATTAACCATACTGTCCATATTTCCGGCTGTAACACCAAAAAACAGACGCGGCTTACCAAATTTCTTGAAATCGCGTAAATCATCCTGCCAGTTAGGTTGAGGAACAAGTGCAACCTGTAGTCCAAAGCTTTCGAGCAAACGAGCAATTACAGCTGCACCAAAAGAAGGATGATCGACATACGCATCTCCACTAAAAAGCACTACATCCATCTCTTCCCACCCTTTTCTACGGGCTTCTTTAACTGATACCGGAATCCATTCCATTGCAATTTTTCTTTCTGCAAAGATGCTAAGTTTTTTGCTAACAGCATCATAATAATAGGAGTGAAAAATGGGGAAAAAATAAATTTTGTAATTGGGAATTATTCTCTAATTTCGTTTGATAAATACTAATTTAAAACTCCCAAGTTTATGAAGCAGAAAGCGTTAGGTTTTTTTGTACTTTTTTTCTTAAGCACAATGGTTTCTTATGGGCAAAACGAGAAGTTTAAAGCCCTTTTTATGTATAATTTTACGAAACATTTGGAATGGCCCGAAGCCAGCCGTCAAGGTGATTTTGTCATTGCAGTTGTAGGCAAGTCGGCCATTGCCGATGAACTCAAAAACATTGCCGTTCGTAAGAAGGTTGGTTTTCAACCCATTAAGGTGAAATCTGTAAGCACTCCAGCACAGATCAGTAATGCACACATCATTTATGTATGTGCCGATAAATCGAGCGATTTACCCGCTCTGCTGGCCACTGCTAAACGTCTGAATGCGGTAGTAATAGCCGATAAGCAAGGAGCCATTGATAAGGGTGCAGGAATTAACTATGTGGTTGTTGATGGGAAACAGATGTTTGAAGTAAGCCGCGAAAATTTGCAATCCTGCAAGGTAAAAGTAGGCGCCGAATTACTCTCCCTTGGCATTGAGAAATAAGAAATATTTTTTTAAAATTATCTGTGAAATCGTTAACAGTAAAAATTAACTATTGCACAATGTGCTATTTTTTCTAAAAATCAAGACAATGAACATTAATAAATCTTTACTGCAATCCGTTGGTACCCTATTGCTGCTATTTTGCATTACACTGGGTTATGCACAGGAACCTCAGAAGGAATATAGTGAAATGACTAAGGAGGAAGTACTCCAAATGAGTTATGATCAGCTATTGGAATTGCCACTGGAGGATCTAATGGCCCTTGCTAATATTGTAGGCGTATCGGCCGATGAATTATTGAATATGATTTTAAATATGGAGGTATCCACTGCATCGAAAAAGGCCGAAAGCGTTTTTGAATCGCCTTTATCTACCTCTGTTGTCACCAAGGAGGAGATTTTAAACTCTGGAGCCTCCAATATTCCGGAAGTATTGCGATTAGTGCCGGGAATGATTGTTCGCCAGAAAAGTAATGGGAATTACGATGTGCATATTCGTGGATTGGACAATGTGCCTCCCGGAAACTTTACTCACTTTTCCGAAAATTCGCTCACGCTGGTAATGATTGATAACCGAATTGTGTACAATCATATTAACGGAGGAACCTTTTGGGAGTCACTTCCCATTAGCCTTATTGATATCGACCGTATTGATATTATCCGGGGACCTTCCAGTGCCTTGTATGGGCCAAATGCTGTTTCAGGTGTAATTAACATCATCACAAAAAAAGGAGCTTCCGATGACTATCATGTGCAGGCCGATGTGCGCTATGGCTCTGCAAATACACAGTTGGCCTCTATAAATACCAGTGGTAATATTACTAAGGGTCTCGATTTCAGGGTGAGTGGAAATTATGAGTATCGCGATCGGTTTCAGAAAGATTACTACACTTACGCTTTAGGCGAATATGTCCATAAAGATCAAGTGGTATCCGTTTTTGGGTATCCCTATTCGGGACGAGGAACGCTCCCTACACCCGACAAAGCGATGGATAAATGGGGAATTAATGGAAACCTCTACTATGAACCGAATGAGGATGTTAACGTACGTACCTCCTTTGGACATCAGCGATCAGAGGCTCAGACGATCTTTTTTGAAAATTTGGCAACCCCATTTGCCAACCGGGAATCGAATACAACCTATGGGGATATTGCGGGGGAGGTAAAAGGCTTCTCTTTCCAAGTCTCTTACATGCAGGGCGTGCAGGATTTAAGTGTGGGCATGAATAAACCCGTGATTAAGTACGACATGAATTCCTTGAATGCAAATCTGGAGTATACCTATGAACTTACCGATCGGTTTAGTTTGCGTCCCGGAATTAGTTTTCAACAGGCTGTATACGATGATGGTAAGTATGTGAAAGAAGCACAAGAAACCGATCCAAACCGACAGGGCTTGTTAAACGGCGAACAGTCATTGCAGAACTTTGGCGGAAGTTTACGCGCCGATTGGTCGGCAACTGAGAAGCTGCGTTTTATTGCCGCTCTGCGGGTCGATCAGTACGACAAGCCCGATGACTTGTACTTCTCCTATCAACTGGTAAGTTCCTATACGTTAAATGAGGATCATTTATTACGGGCCGTCTATTCGCGAGCCAACCGAGGTGCTTTTATTGGTAGTATTTATGCCAACTTTAAAAACCCTGTAATCTATGCACGCGATGTAAATGATCCTACCGTACAAAACCTGATTGGTTTAGGACTTTTAGACGCTGAGGAGCCTCTCTATTATCAATATTACATTGGAAATCAGGAATTGAACCTGTTAACCATGGATATGGTGGAAATTGGCCATCGGTGGAAGGTTTCCGACAAAGTACAAACCGATGTGGAGATCTTTTATTCCAAAACCAAAGATTTTGATGCTCTATTATCATCCAGGTTCGAAAAAGAACCGCATCCTGTTCTGGGACCCGAAGCAATAACCCATGAATATCGAACATATAAGAACCTCGATATTGAGGCCATACAAACAGGTGTCTCTGCGGCGATTAGCTACATGCCTTCCAATAAGGCTATTTTTCGTTTGTATGGGACATGGCAACAGACATCTCTCACAGATTTTGTGCCTGACGAAACGCAACCAAACGCGAAGGAAGATATAGATCATGAATGGACACCTGCTTTTTATGGAGGTTTTACCGCCAATATTATGCCAGTTGAGAAACTGAGTATTTATGCAAATGTCTATTTTACTTCAGAGCAAACCTATAGCAGGTATGTATCGCCACAAAATAATCCCTTGGAAACAGGAACCGATAAGTTGGACGCAAATGCCTCCTTTCATTTGAATGTTTCCTACAAATTCTGGGAAGAAAATGCTGTGTTTGTAAGTGCACAAAACCTTTTCAATGGTAACAAAAGAGAGTTTGGATTTGCCGATGGAGTGGAAGATTTATACATGTTAGGTGTGCGATTGCAATTCTAACAATTACAATATGGATTTGAAAAAGGGTTGGCTCAGGCTAACCCTTTTTTTGTGGCCAAAGAATACTGCTGTCGCCATAGCTGAGAAAACGGAAATCATTATCCATGGCAAATTGGTACACCTTTTTCCAATCTTCCCCAATAAACGCCGAAACCAACAGAAGAAGCGTGCTCTTGGGTTGATGAAAGTTGGTGATAAGGCCATCAACCACGCGGAAAGTATATTCCGGGGTAATCATAATCTGGGTACGCGCATGAAAGGTTTCACTATTTTTTTCCTTTAATTGTTTTGCCAGAAAGGCAAATGCTTCCTGACGGGTAAGCTCCGGGGTAAGCTCATATGCCTCCCATTGACTTAGGTGAACAGGCTGGTTATCCTCGTCAAACGACGTCTGACGGCTTTGTTTTTTTATTTTGTGGGCCAGCCAATATAAACTTTCCAGGGTACGCATGGAGGTTGTTCCTACACTTATTATGGGTTTGTTGTGAGTTGCCAGTGCCTCTATAAGTTCCAGCGAAACACTGAGGGTTTCGGTATGCATTTCGTGGTTTCGCGCGTCCTCTTTCTTAACTGGTTTAAAGGTACCTGCACCCACATGCAGTGTAACCTCCTGGCTTTGAATGTTTTTTTCGGTAAGATCCTCAAGTACTTCTGGTGTAAAATGTAATCCTGCAGTGGGTGCTGCAACCGAACCTTTTATCTTTGAATACACGGTTTGATAGCGATCTTGGTCAATGGCTTCGCTTTTC
>JAWOEH010000130.1:0-20533 GCA_046482855.1 Bacteroidales bacterium
AAAAAAGCTCCCTCGATAAAGAGGGAGCTAAATAGTATAAGGTATAAACTTGTTAGTGTATTGCAGCAGTAAGCATCTCTTTGGCTTTGGCTATAGCTTTTTCCAGACCCTCTGGTTTCTTTCCTCCTGCCGTTGCAAAAAAAGGCTGACCTCCGCCACCTCCTTGAACCTCTTTGGCGATTTCGCGAATCATTTCCCCGGCATTTAGCCCTTTCTCTTTTACCAGGTCATCGGTAATCATAATGCTAAGGTTGGCTTTGCCTTTAATGGTAGCGCCCAGAATTAGGAACAAGCGTTCATTTTCATTGCGCATCTGGAAAGCCAAGTCTTTAATGGCCTGAGGCGAATCGATAGGAGTTGTTGCGCCAATGAAGTGGATGTCGCCTATCTCTTCTCTCGTTTTCTCCAGTTCCGACTTAAATCCTAAAGCCTGCTGTTTAACTTGTTCTTCAAGTTGTTTGCGAAGAGTGGTGTTCTCGTCGATAAGTTGCTGAATGCCTGTTGTTACATCTTTAGGATTGTTGAGCATACTGCTGATCTTTTGGTATGCCGTTATCCTTTGTTCTATATAAGCATCAGCCTTGGGGCCGGTGATGGCTTCAATACGTCGGATGCCTGCTGAAATGGCACTTTCACTGGTGATGATGAAATGTCCAATTTGGCCCGTGGCCGTTACGTGGGTTCCTCCGCAGAGCTCTATGGAATTGTCGAATCTTATCACCCGTACCAGGTCGCTATATTTTTCTCCAAAAAGCGACATGGCTCCCATCTTTTGCGCCTTCTCCATTGGTATTTCACGCTTTTCTTCAAGGGCAATGTTGTCTCTGATACGCTCATTCACTCGCCTGGTAACCTCCTGCAACTCCTCATTCGTAACTTTTTGAAAATGCGAAAAGTCAAATCGCAGATAATCAGGATGAACCAATGAGCCTTTCTGTTCCACATGAGTGCCAAGTACGTCGCGCAAAGCGTTATGCAGCAGGTGAGTGGCTGTATGGTTGTTGGCCGTTTGGGTACGTCGGGCGGTATCTACAACAGCCTCAAACTCCATTTCTGGATGTTCCGGTAATTCCTTGGTCAGGTGTATAATTAGGTCATTTTCCTTCTGCGTATCGAGAATGGCGAATTTTTTTCCGTCCGCTTCAATATAGCCTGTGTCGCCTACTTGTCCACCCGATTCAGCATAAAAAGGAGTGTAGTTGAACACCAGTTGATAGAACGTTTTGCTCTTCTTTTCAATTTTTCGGTAACGGGTAATTTTTATTTTCCCAGAGGTATAATCATAACCAATAAATTCTTCTTTATCATCGGCTTGAAGTTGCACCCAGTCGTCGGTAGTTATTTTCGTGGCCGTTCGTGAACGATCCTTCTGTGCTTGCATCTCTGTTTCGAACTCCTTGCGGTTGACTACCAGGTCTTGTTCTTTTAATATTAATTCGGTAAGATCAAGCGGGAAACCATAAGTGTCATATAGTTCAAAAGCAGTAGCTCCGTCGATGACTTTGTAATCCTTGGCTTTGGTTTTTTCGATGATTAGGTCCAGCATGCGGATTCCTGTAGCTAAGGTGCGCAGGAATGATTGTTCCTCTTCTTTAATAACTTTTCCGATGAGTTCTTCTTGTTTCGAGAGTTCAGGGAAGGCGTTGCCCATAGTTTCGATAAGTACCGGAAGCAATGAGAAGAGTACGGGTTGGTTGAAACCCAGGTAAGTGTAACCGTATCGCACGGCGCGGCGCAAAATGCGTCGGATTACGTAGCCTGCCTTGTTGTTTGAGGGTAATTGCCCATCGGCAATTGAGAATGCAATAGCCCGAAGATGATCGGACATAACCCGCATGGCGATATCGGTCTTTTCATCCTTCCCATAAGGTTTGTTTGCTTTTTTTGCTAACGTTTGAATGATAGGTTGAAAAACATCGGTGTCATAATTCGAACGTGTTCCCTGAAGTACCATGCATAAGCGTTCAAAGCCCATCCCGGTATCTACATGCATATTAGGTAATGGATGCAGGCTTTTATCTGTTTTACGGTTAAATTGCATGAAAACCAGGTTCCATATTTCAATAACCTGGGGGTGATCCATATTTACCAGCTCGGCTCCGGGTTTTGCCTGGCGTTCCTTATCGGGGCGGATATCTACGTGGATTTCGGAACAAGGGCCACACGGGCCGGTATCGCCCATTTCCCAAAAGTTGTCTTTTTTGTTGCCTGTTAATATCTGTGCTTCGGGCAGGTAGTTTTTCCAGTATTCGAAAGCTTCGGTGTCCAGCGAGAGTCCATCTTCCTGATCGCCTTCAAAAACAGTCGCGTATAATCGATCCTTGTCAATGCCCAGGGTTGTAACCAAATATTCATAAGCCCACGCAATGGCCTCTTTCTTAAAATAATCGCCAAAGGACCAATTCCCTAGCATTTCGAACATGGTGTGGTGGTAGGTGTCATGCCCAACTTCTTCTAAATCGTTATGCTTCCCACTAACCCTCAAACACTTCTGTGAATCTGCCACGCGACTGAATTTCGCGGGATGATTGCCAAGGAATATATCTTTGAACTGGTTCATGCCTGCATTGGTAAACATCAGAGTAGGATCGTTCTTAACCACCATGGGGGCGGAAGGGACAATCTGATGTTTTTTGGATTCGAAAAACGTGAAAAACGACTGCCTTATTTCTTTCGAATTCATAAAGTTCTATTTTAAAATTACTTAAAATTGTTTACCTCAATCGGGACTTAGAAATTTAACTTTTTTCAAAGTTGTAAAATTAAATTATTTAACTTAGATTTGTTGCAGGTAATGCAATAAATTTACTGATTACAAAGAATCTTGCACGGAACATGCCAAAGATAAAATACCATTTTGACCATCATACACTCACGTATAAAAAATATAGGGTTCCGTTAAAAACCCGCCTTGTAAAAACACTCCGCTTTTTGGGTGTGACGATTGCCGCTGCCATTGTTTTTAATGTGGTTTTTACGCACTATTATGCTACCCCCAAGGAGGAGACATTAAAACAAGAGCGTCAGGAATTGGCCTTTAATTTTGAAATGATGCATTCACAAATCGAGGAGCTGGAAAGTGTGCTTGCTGATATTGAGCTTCGTGATGATAAATTGTACCGACCCATCTTTGACTTGCATACCATTCCCAATATGATCCGTGAGGCTGGATATGGCGGAGCTCGTCAGTATGAAGAGTTAAGAGGCTATTCCTCTTCTGATTTAATGATTGAGACCTATACCAGCCTGGATAAATTGTCACGTAAATTATATATTCAGTCAAAATCCTTCGACACGGTAACCAGGTTAGCAAAAAATAAAGAAAAAATGATTGCCGCCATGCCTGCGATACAACCTATTGCCTTGGATGATTTTGCTCGAATAAGCGATTATTTTGGCTACCGTCGAGATCCCTTTAATGGCACACGACGGATGCACCATGGGATGGATTTTACCGGGCCGGTAGGCGCGGATATTTATGCCACCGGTGATGGGGTTATAGAGGAAGCCGGGTTTAACTTGTATGGCTACGGAAACCGAGTGATTGTGAATCATGGTTTTGGCTACAAAACCATCTACGCGCACTTGCATGAAGTTAAAGTGAAAGCTGGCGATAAAGTCAGACGTGGAGAGGTAGTAGGTACGCTTGGAAATACCGGACGCTCAACAGGTCCGCATTTGCATTACGAGGTGCGGCTCAATGGCGAACCCAAAAATCCTATGCACTATTATTTTAATGATATATCAGCCGAGCAATACGATTTGATGGTGGAGGTGGCAGCAAAGTCACGTAGACCAATGGATTAGGATTTGTCGATATTCTTTCGTTATATTTGAGGTCTTTAATTACGTCGTATATGGTGAAAATGAAATACCGTTTTGATAAGGATTCTCTTTCCTACAATAAGATTGTTTTGTCGGGGAAACAGCGATTGCTTCGGGCTGGAACCTATGTACTGGCTACCCTCATAATCGCCATTATCTATAACGTTATCTTCTCTACTTTCTTTGATACTCCCAAGGAAAAAGGTCTGAAACGAGAAATTCAACAGATGCGCGAGCAATATGTCCAAATTGAAGATCGCTTTGCCTTGGTTAAGAATACGCTGGAAGATCTAAAACAACGAGATGACAATATTTACCGGGTTATTTTTGAAGCCGAACCTTTACCCCCTTCAGTGCGTCGCGCAGGCTATGGAGGGGTTAGCGATTATCAGGACATAACAGGCTATCAGAATGCCGAATTGGTTCAAAATACGGCAAAAAAACTTGATCAGATAATGAAACAGGTGGTTGTGCAGTCGCGTTCCTATGATCATCTAGTTGATATGGCTCGAAATAAGGAGGAGATGATGGCGTCGATTCCTGCTGTGATGCCTGTTTCCAATAAAGATCTTACACGTACCGCCTCGGGTTGGGGATGGCGTATTCACCCTATCTATAAAATTCGTAAATTTCACGAAGGGATGGATTTTACGGCACCCACAGGAACCGAAATTTATTCCACCGGCGATGGCGTGGTAGAAGAGGTGCAGAGTTCCAAACGGGGCTATGGCAAAAAAATTATTGTAAATCATGGCTATGGGTACAAAACGCTTTATGCCCATCTTAACGGGTTTAACGTGCGTGAAGGACAAAAGGTGAAACGTGGCGACGTACTGGGTTTTGTTGGGTCAACCGGCCTTTCAACTGCACCGCACTTGCACTATGAGGTACACAAGGATGGAGTCGCTGTTAATCCTATACATTACTACTTTAACGACTTAAATGCCGAAGAGTACGAGCGTATGATCTTTATTTCAAGTAACAGCGGACAATCGTTTGATTAATATACTTAGCTAGTGAGTTGTTTTTTTAGGCTTATGAAAAAAATACAGTATTACGGTAAGATCCCCATGGTTTGGGGATTTTTTCTTTTATTGACTGGAAATATTAGTGCCCAGCCTTTAAAGAAAATTTTGGAATTGGATCCGCCACGCGATTCTGTTGAAGTAATTATCGGATCATTTCTGGGTAATGAACAGCGAAATTATTACGGAAGTGAGGCACCCACAAATTTGGCCATCAATTGGAAATTTTATTTGGGAAAAGGGAAAACCGTAATCTCCCGTAGTAAAGGCGAACGGGAGTGGGCCGGAGCTGGTTGGACCGGACAGCCTCTTCTGGTGCGTGAACAGATGGAATATTATCTTATACAAGGAGCTTATGACCACCATTTGCGAAAGATACGTGCGCGCGACGGAAAGGAAATTTGGAAGTATGCCTTTGACGACGTTATAAAAGGGACAGGAACTTTATGGCATCAACCCGATTATCCGGAACCAGAAAACAGCTTGGTAATTCTTCAAGGTAGTCGATTAGGTGTTGGGAACTTCCTGGATTCGAAACATATTCCCAGTTACCGGGCCATAAGTTTTTATACAGGTAAGGAGTTGTGGCGTCTGGATGCTAAATGGACGCACTCTTACAGTCGGGATGTTGATGGTTCTGCGTTGATGTTAGGTGATTCTGCCTACATTGGATTTGAAAATTCCCTATTCACTGTATTCGATCCCGATTACAAAAAAGCAAGCATCAAGGATGGAATGCTACAGCCCCTTATTTATGAAGAACATAAAATGTACACACTGGAAGATGTGCGTAAACATAAAAACAATGTTGTTACTGAATCCTCGCCCAGTTTGTTAGGCAATCATGTGTACGTGGCTTCAGGTGCCGGACGTGTTTGGGGCTATAACCTGGACACCCGAGCACTCGATTGGCAGTTTTATATCGGCTCAGACATTGATGGTTCGGCTATTGTTACCTCTGATAGTGCCCTGCTGGTTTCCGTTGAGAAGCAGTATATTGATGGACCGGGAGGGATTTTTAAACTGAACCCTCAGCAAACCGATGATGCTGCTGTGGAGTGGTATTTTCCTACCGGAACAGTTGACTTTGCAGGCTGGGAAGGTGGCGTGATTGGCAGTGTGGGGATTAATGATAACTACCTGCAGGCAAATCAAAAGAAGCTGGCTGCTTTTGTGGGTATCGATGGCTACTTGTATGTGGTGGAGCACACCCAAACCGTACCCGGGAAGAAAGTCGTTGGCCCCGATAGCACAGCAATGTACCCCACACCCCAGCTTATATTTAAAAAGAAAGTGGGCCCCTCTATTGCTACACCTGTATTTGCTGAAAATACACTCGTAGTACCAACTTACTGGGGACTTCATTTGTTTACCTATGACGCCGATAATCAGTTTGTATTGGTCGACCAGTTTGAAGCCTCTTTTGAAGCTACGCCAATAATTTGGAACAACCATATTTATATAGCTTCGCGTAATGGCTACTTTTATAGTTTTGGTGTTGAGAATCGGTTTGAAGAGTAGTATTTATTTTTTAAATTTAAACCTTATTATTAAAGCCTTAACCCATGCCTTATAAAGAAAAGAAAGTAGAGAAACTCTACTACAGTATCGGCGAAGTGGCCGAAATGTTCGATGTAAATACTTCTCTTATCCGCTATTGGGAGAAGGAATTTGATGTGATAAAACCGAAGAAGAACAAGAAAGGAAACAGACATTTTACAAATGACGACATTGAGAATTTCGGACTTATTTACTACCTGGTGAAAGAACTTGGCATGACACTGAAAGGTGCCCAGAAAAAGATGAAAGACAACCGCCAGGAAACCATAAGTAATTATGAAATTGTAAAGTCGCTTCGTAATATTAAAGCGTTATTGTTAGAAGTTAAAGAGGAGTTATAAGGTATATGCAGATTAAAGAGATCGTTCGAACAATAGAACAATTTGCCCCGCCGGCGCTGCAGGAAAGTTATGATAATGCCGGATTGATTGTAGGGGATGCTGAGAAGTCGGTATCTTCAGCTCTTATAACGGTGGATGTTACCGAAGATGTTGTGGATGAGGCTATTGAGAAAGACGCCGGGCTAATTATTTCCCATCATCCGGTAATTTTTGGAGGGCTAAAAAAACTTACCGGCCGTACTTATGTGGAGCGTATTGTTTTGAAGGCCATTAAACATGATATTGCCTTATTCTCAGCTCACACCAATTTAGATAAAACTCAGGGAGGGGTGAATTTTAAAATCGCCGAAAAACTTGCACTACAAAACGTGTCTATTTTGATGCCTGAAGAAAATCAGCTCTTGAAGTTGGTCTATTTTGTGCCCAAAGCACATGTTGAGAAAACACGAAAAGCTGTTTTTGAAGCGGGTGCAGGAAGCATCGGGCAATATGATGAATGTAGTTACAACTTAGAAGGAACGGGCACTTTTCGCGCCGGCGATGCCGCTAACCCGTTTGTCGGGGACAAAGGAGTGCGGCATGAAGAGCAGGAGATTCGTGTGGAGACCATTTTACCTTCTTATCTGAAAGCGACAATTTTATCGGCTTTAATAAATGCTCATCCTTATGAGGAGGTTGCTTATGATCTCTATCCGCTGGAAAATAGTTATCATTTGGCCGGGTTAGGGGTTATTGGGGATCTTTCCAAGCCAGCCGATGAGCTTAGTTTTCTTACTTTATTAAAAGAACGGTTTCAGGCAAAAGGTATTCGTTATACAGCGTTAAGGAATAAGCCTGTAAAGCGTGTGGCTATATGTGGGGGTAGTGGGGCTTCGTTTTTATCAGCTGCAATAAGCCAAAGAGCCGACATATATGTGTCGGCTGATTTTAAATACCATCAGTTTTTCGATGCCGATGGAAAGATCGTTATCGCTGATGTAGGGCATTATGAAACAGAACAAGTTACAAAAGAATTGTTTTATGATTTACTCTCGAAAAAATTCCCTAAATTTGCGCTTTATTTATCAGAAAGAAATTCCAATCCTATAAATTATCTATAATATGGCTAAAAAAGAGAAACAAGGCGAGGCAACTGAATTAACGGTAGAGGAAAAGCTTATTGCGCTTTATAAATTGCAAACGGTAGATTCTGAGATCGATAAAATTCGTTTGTTGCGTGGAGAGTTGCCACTTGAAGTGCAGGATTTGGAGGATGAAGTGGCCGGGCTGGAAACACGTCTGAAGAAATATCAGGCCGAAATTAAGGAGCTGGAAGACAATGTTAAAAAGAAGAAAAACGAGATTAAAGAAGCTCAAAGCCTGATAAAAAAATACACCGAGCAACAGAATAATGTACGGAACAATCGTGAGTTTGATTCATTGTCGAAAGAAATTGAGTACCAAACGCTCGAAATCGAGTTGTGCGAAAAGCGTATTCGTGAGTTTACCGACGAGATTAAAACCAAAACGGAGGCAATAGAGATTTTTGCCAACGAAATGGAAGAGCGCAAAATGGATTTGCAGTCCAAACAAAAAGAGCTCGAGAATATTACAGCCGAAACGTCAATGGATGAGCAGCAGATGCAGGCTAAGCACGACGAGATTGAGCAACTGATAGAAGATCGGTTGCGAAATGCCTACAAGAAAATACGCAGCAATGCACGAAATGGCTTGGCTGTTGTGCCTGTTGAACGTGATGCATGCGGAGGGTGTTTTAATAAAATTCCACCACAGCGTCAGTTAGATGTTCGTTCACGCAAAAAAATTATTGTATGCGAATATTGCGGGCGAATCTTGGTTGACCCTGATATGCAGGAAGAGTTTAATAATGAGATTTAAGCAGTAACACCTATAAAAAAAAGCCTCGGTTTTCCGAGGCTTTTTTTATGTTTTCTTGTGGCTGATTTACCAACTGCCACCGGCGCCGCCGCCCCCGAAGGAACCGCCTCCGAAGCCGCCAAATCCACCTCCGCCGCCAAAGCTGCTGCCACCGCCAAAACCGCCGCCAAAGTTCCCGCTGCCCGAGCTGAAGTTGTTGAACATGCCCGAGTGATGGCTGCGCCCCGCTGAGCCAAGCATGGTGAGAGCCAGCCAAAAAGGAACATTGTGTCCAACACTATAATGGCGCGCCCGACGTACCCGACCAAATATAAAAAAGGCCAAAATCAAAAAGAATACAATACCTATAGGATAAGGAGCCGGAGCCGATTGAGTAGCTTCCTTATATTCCTGGGGTGTGAACTCTTTTGCAGCCAGACTCATAATCGTGGTGGTTCCGGAATTGATGCCCTGGTAATAGTTGTTCTGCTTAAACTGTGGAATCATCTCTGCCTCCACAATACGCTTGCCAATGGCATCGGGAATTATACCCTCCAATCCATATCCGGTAGCAATAAAGGCTCTGCCACGCTGGTTGTTTTGTTTGGGTCTTACTACCATCAGTACGCCATTTTCTTTATCCGCTTGGCCTATTCCCCAGCTTTCTGCTACCTGAAAAGCATAACTGCTAATATCGTAGCCGGCCAGGTTGTTCGTAGAGATTACCACAATTTGGGTGGTGGTGCTACGCGCAAACTCCGTAAGTTTACTCTCCAGAGCTTGCTCCTGCTGGGGTGTAAGGATGTTGGCATAGTCATTCACCAATTGGTTTGAGGGTTTGGGTAAATCCTGTGCGCTTACTTGTAAACTAATAAATGCAATAACCAAGTATACAAACAGGCGTTTTATTGCGTTGCTATTTCTCATGTTAACTGTTTCCTTTACTGCTTTTAAAATTCTATTTACCAAAAGAGATGTCATCCGAGAGCTCATTCTCATCGTCTGATTGATAGGGGAAATGTTTATTTAGTGCCTCTCCTGCCATTCGAATGCCTTTGGCAAGGCCATCGGCAAATTGATTCTGCTTAAAATGGCCGGCCATCATCTCTTTTATCGTATCCCAAAAATCCTCTTCGGTAACTTTGTTGATGCCCGCATCACCCAGTATGGCAAATTTATGATCTTCATAAGCCAGGTAAAAAAGGACACCGTTACGGAGTTCCGTTTTTTGCATGTTGAGCTTATCAAAGAGGTAAGCTGCTCTGTCCAGCGGATCGTCGGCACATTTGGCTTCCAGGTGTACTCGTATTTCGCCCGACGTGGACTTTTCTGCGCTCCGTATGGCGTCGGTTACCTGCTGTTGTTCTTCTTTACTAAGAAAGGTTGCTGCTGTTTTCATATACTAAAGGGCTTAAAATTGAACTTCCGGCACCTGACTCGCTGTTTCTTCAGCTTGGAAGTAGGCTTTCTGTTCAAAATTGAAGAGGTTTGCGTAAATATTTTTTGGGAACGTACGAATATAGCTGTTATAGGCTCGTACCTGTTCATTAAACTTTCGCCTCTCAACAGCTATGCGATTTTCGGTGCCCTCCAATTGCGCTTGTAGCTCCAGAAAGTTTTGATTGGCCTTTAAATCCGGATATCTTTCCACGACAACCATCAGGCGCGAAAGTGCCGAGCTTAATGCTCCCTGAGCCTGCTGAAACTGTTCCAGCTTTTCGGGTGACAGGTTACCGGCATCAATTTGCGTTGATGTGGCTTTAGCGCGTGCTTCAATAACTCCCTCAAGGGTCTCTCGCTCATGTGAAGCATAGCCTTTTACCGTGTTTACCAAATTGGGAATTAAATCTGCCCGGCGCTGGTACACATTTTCAACCTGCGACCAACTGCTTTTTACTGATTCTTCCATCGTTACCATTTTATTGTAAGATCCTTTAAATGATGAATAGACAAGAATCACCAACAATACCAATACGGCAATGACAATATAACTCTTTTTCATAGTGCGTACTATTTGTGTTGTTTGTTTTGTTATACAGCTCTTACGTAGCAAAATCTATGCTACATTTTCAGAACCTACAATGTACTGAAAAAATTGCGCAAAAACTGGAAAAATGCTTAATTTCGCAGACAATAGCTGCAGTATTGTCAGTAAACAAATAAAAAAGCTTTCACGTATGGCTTGGAAAATATGTTACCCCATCTTTTTTGAGAATGTGAAGCGTATACGCTATCCATAGCTGTTTGCTCCCATTCATGAAAAGTTTCACAAGTTTTTTAATCAAAAAAGATACCAGAATGATAAGAGAAGAATTTCAACAATCGATATTAGAGGGGATTCCTGGAGTATTGCCTGCCCCGAAAGCTTATGATGAAGAAGTAAATCATGCGCCAAAACGAAAGGAGATCCTTTCGCAGGATGAGAAGAAACTAGCCTTACGAAATGCACTTCGCTATTTTGATAAGAAGCATCATGCTGAATTGGCACCGGAATTTGCCCGGGAATTTGATAAGTATGGACGTATTTATATGTACCGTCTGCGTCCTGATTATGATATGAAGGCGTATCCTATCGATTGGTATCCCGGGAAATGCGAACAGGCCAAAGCTATTATGCTGATGATTCAGAACAATCTGGATCCAGCTGTCGCGCAGCATCCACATGAATTGATTACCTACGGAGGTAATGGCGCTGTATTCCAGAACTGGGCGCAATATCGGTTAGCTATGAAATATTTAGCGGAGATGACCGATGAGCAAACCTTGACCATGTATTCAGGTCATCCCATGGGCTTGTTCCCCTCGCATAAAGATGCACCACGCGTAGTGGTAACCAATGGGATGATGATTCCCAATTACTCGAAACCAGATGATTGGGAGCGGTTTAATGCCTTGGGTGTTACTCAGTATGGACAGATGACTGCCGGCTCCTATATGTATATTGGCCCGCAGGGTATTGTACACGGTACTACCATAACTGTGCTGAATGCTTGTCGGAAAATTGATAGCAAAGGAGGAACTGAAGGGAAACTGTTTGTTACTTCGGGTTTAGGAGGCATGAGTGGAGCTCAGCCCAAAGCGGGTAATATTGCCGGGGTCGTGAGTATTACCGCCGAGGTAAATCCTGCAGCTGCCTATAAAAGGCAGGAACAAGGATGGGTTGATGAGGTTATTGAAGATGTGGATACATGTATCGATACAGCCCTTGACTATAGAAAGAAGAAGCAGGCACACTCCATTGCGTTTATGGGCAATATTGTTGATCTTTGGGAACGACTGGAAGAGCGCGATGTGAAGGTGGATTTAGGCTCGGATCAAACCTCCTTGCACAACCCATGGGCTGGCGGTTATTATCCCGCCGGACTCACCTTCGAAGAGTCAAATGACTTAATGGCCAAACAACCTGAGGAATTCAAGAAGCATGTACAAGAGTCTTTGCGCCGACAAGTTACTGCCATTAATAAATTAACTGCTAATGGCATGTACTTCTTCGACTACGGCAATGCCTTTCTTTTAGAATCTTCCAGAGCAGGTGCCGATATTATGGCTACTGATAATAAAACTTTCCGCTATCCAAGTTATGTGCAGGATATTATGGGCCCTATGTGTTTTGACTATGGATTTGGTCCTTTTCGGTGGGTATGTACCTCGGGAAAACCTGAGGATCTTGCCATGTCCGATCAAATTGCCATGGAGGTGTTGGAAGAGATTAAAGAGCATTCGCCACAGGAAATTCAGCAACAAATGGCCGACAATATCCGATGGATTAAAGGAGCTCAGGAGAATAAACTAGTGGTGGGTTCTCAAGCTCGTATCCTTTATGCCGACGCTGAAGGACGCATGAAGATTGCTGCAGCCTTTAATAATGCTATTGAAGAAGGACGTATTTCTGCTCCAATTGTACTCGGACGCGACCATCACGATGTTTCGGGTACCGACTCACCGTACCGCGAAACTTCGAATATTTATGACGGAAGCCAATTTACTGCTGATATGGCCGTACAAAATGTAATTGGCGATGGTTTCCGCGGCGCTACCTGGATTTCCATTCATAATGGAGGTGGTGTAGGCTGGGGCGAAGTTGTTAATGGAGGTTTCGGAATGGTACTTGACGGATCTCCTGAAGCTCACCGACGCCTTAATATGATGCTTCACTGGGATGTGAATAATGGTATTAGTCGCCGAAGCTGGGCTCGGAACGAAGAAGCTGTATTTGCCATTAAACGCGAAATGGAGCGTACCCCCGAATTACGGGTAACCCTTCCCAATACGGTGGATGATAACTTAATTGATGGTCTGTTTTAAATAGATAGAAAATAAAAGCCCGGGGTGTTTCCCGGGCTTTTAATTTTTTTTGCCCTTTTCCTTAGAAGCGCACGGAGGCACCGAACGTACCATATCCCAATGCGCCTCGACCCCCTTCAAAAAAGAGGCCCCATGATTCGTTTAGCATATATTTGAAGCCCAGGATCGGCCCAATTACCAAGTGAACTTCATTGTCGTAAGGATCGGCAAGTTGATCTTCGTAGTCGGATTGCCAACTTCTGAATTCCAGACCCAGCAGACCGGTGAGGTAGAAATCAAACTTCGACTCATCGATATTCCAGCCCCACCACTCATTTATAAACGGAAGGTAGTGTGCCGAAATACGGCCGCCAATGGAGAAGAACGTCCAGCTGTAGTCGTAATCCAAGTAATCATAACTCCAGCGGGCGAACCCCAGATACGGGCCTACACTCAGAAAATCGTGAAGGCCTAATTCGGCAGAAAAGCTTAAAGGAACAGTGAGTCCGGAACGGTTACCATAGTACCCATACCCATAGGAACCAGCTGAAATCCCTGCATGTAGTATTTTATCTCCTTTTTCGTAGGATGCGCGTCCTGCCGATTCTTGTGCTAACAACTGCAATGGCAATAGAAATATGCCAATGAGCAGAATGAGCAACGTGTGTTTTGTTTGCATAGGATTGGTTTTTAGTTGTTTATAAATATAGCGACTTTGAATAGAATTTTTGTTCGGTTTTAGGAAATTATTCTTTGCGTGAGAACGATCGGATAAACCAATTTGATTTGACTTTTTTCGCTGCTTCCTCCAGTTCTTTGGCTGTTTGATTGATATTTTGCACGGTTGTTTCAATACTGTCGGCAAAGGCTGTATCCAGCAGTAGCCGATTCACCAACCCCCGGCCCTTGACCATTTCAGTACTAATGATTTCTAAATTGTCGGCAACTTGCCTGGATTGTAGCAGTGTGTATTGGAGATTAGCAGACATGGTGTTAAGGTTGGCCGAAAAGGCTGTGTCAGTGAGGATCTTACCGAATAAGCTTTCTCCTTGTTCAAGTTTATGCATAACTTTACGTAAATCAGTTATTGCGTATGCCAAATCGGAGGTGATGGTTTCCAATTGCATCCCCACAGAACTGTCGGTAAGCAACTTTCCGAAGGCGCCCTCTTCCTGATTTAATTTTTCTGAAATATGGGAGAAATCACGAGTAAGATTGGCTGTATGTAAACTTATACGTGTAAGATTATTGCTTAACACTGTATCGGAGAAGAGTTTGCCAAATATTCCTTCGCCGCGATTAATTTTATGTGTTATGGCCACAAGGTTTTCAGTAATTTGAGTGGCATTTTGGCTGCTCTTTTTTAATTCAAAGAGGATGGCTTCAAACTTCACTGTCTCCACTGTGGGCAAGGTATCAAAATGGTTTATGGTGGGTGCATTGGGTGTTCCGGGAGTGACGCTCATGATTTTGTTTCCCATTACTCCCTCGGAGCCAATAGCCAATCGGGAATCTTTCCGTATCACTTGTTGCATATTCTTTTCCACCGACATTTCTACTAACACCAGCGAATCGTTGGCTAAGCTAATATCCGTAACGGTTCCTACATTTATACCGGAGTAGCGAACATTATTGCCTATGCGTAACCCACTGACATCAGTAAATATTCCCCGGAGAGTAATGGTTTTGCCAATTAGGTTGTTTTTGGCACCTATGTAATAGATGGCAATAATGAATAATGCCAGCCCCACTGAGACAAACAGACCAAGACGAAGAAAATGCGTTGCTTTTCGGTTCATAAAGAAAAGATTTGTGCAGTGGGCAGTTGTATACCTAGTACATTTTGTGGGTTAAAAATGTTTAATAGTTCCAGAGATGGAAGAGATCATGCAGCTTAACTGCCATTAAATCGAGAATAAATATGGCCAGTGAAGCCATAACAACTGCTGCATTGGCAGCGCGCCCCACACCTTCGGTGCCATTGGTAGTGTAATACCCCTTAAAACATCCGATAATTCCAATGGCAAACCCAAAGGCCAGTGTTTTAAGGGTTGCAGGTAAAAGATCGAAAAAGTAGAGCTCCTCAAATACCTGAGCAATGAATAGGGAAGGAGCAATTTCGCTGTGAAGGTTAATGGCAAGATAGGATCCGAAAAGGGCTATGGCATCGGCATAAAAAACGAGAATGGGTAGAACCAGGGTTACTGCTAAAACACGGGTTACTACTAAATATTTCATGGGATGTGTGCCCGATACCTCCATGGCATCGATTTGTTCGGTAACACGCATGGCACCTAGTTCAGCACCAATGCCTGAACCGATTTTTCCTGCACAAATCAGAGCTGTAATAATCGGGCCTATTTCGCGCACAATGCTAATGGCTACCATGCTTGGGGTCCACGATTCTGCACCAAATGCAACAAGCACCGGGCGGGTTTGAAGGGTAAGAACCAAGCCCATAATAAAGCCTGTTAGCGAGACAATGGGTAGCGTGCTTAGCCCAATTGCAGTAGATTGCCTTATAACCTCCTGGCCTTCAAAAGGCTTTTGAAACAGATGATGAAAAAACTGATAAGTGAAAAAGGAAAGTTCCCCCATCTGTTGCAAGAAACGAAACAACCATTCCCATTTTATAACGGAGAAGAATCCATTTGTTTTGGAATAGAAACGACCCATGAGGTGGAGGTGATTGGATTTAGGAACATGCACCTTTAGATAGCCAATGCCTATTGGGCAAAGAAAAGAGAGTAGGGACGGTCGAGTTCTTCGGCAAGTACCTGGAGGCTTACATTTCTACTTTTGCGCAAGTATTCCTTTCCCTCGAAGCACACAGTAAGGGTAGGAACTGTAAAAACACGCTGTTGTCCGGCAATTTCCGGAAACTTTTTGATGTTGATGTAACACATTTTTATTGCCGGAAATTTAGCCCGTAAAAGATCTGCAATTTTAGGCTTTAGCACTTTGCACACATTACACTCTTCATGAGAAAAATAGAGCAACACTGCTGCTTCGTTTTGGAGGAGTTCATCAAATTCTTGTTGGCTCTTAATTTCGTGTATCATGATTAATATTTTCCTGTATTTAGCATAATCAGTGTACAAGCTGCATCCACATGTATCCCTTCGGCTATCAGTTTTTTCATAAATTCGGGGTTTTCGGCACCCGGATTAAAGATAACCCGTTTGGGTATAATCTCTTCCAGTATATAATGGTAATACTCTTCTTGATTGACAGGATTTAGGTACAGGCTAATGGTGTGCACATTATCGTACAACTCTTTTTGCAAACGTATGGGTTCTCCCATGATTTCCCCTTCGTGTTTGCCGATAGGAATAACCGGATAGCCATAACGGACTAAACTTTTAACCGCTTTGTTCGAAAAGCGGTTTTTATTGGGAGAAGCTCCAAGAATTATGGTTTTTTTTTCAGACATACCCTAATAAGATTGATTTAGGGTACGTAAGATACAAAAAAATTCCTAGCGGGTAAACCTTCTTAGGATTTGTGAACCTTTAACAGGGCAATGGCTTCGGCTGCTATTCCTTCTTCCCGACCAACAAAACCGAGTTTTTCCGTGGTTGTTGCCTTAATGCTAATCTGTTCGGGGGAAATAGTTAAAACCTCCGCCAGTTTTTTTCGCATGGCAGGTATATGAGGAGCCATCTTTGGGCGTTGTGCCATGATGACGGCGTCGATATTTCCAATTTCGTATCCCTTGTTTGTTAGTAATTGCACTACACCAGCCAGAAGCTTCTTGCTGTCGATGCCTCTGTAGGTTTCATCGGTATCAGGGAAGTGTTGCCCGATATCACCCAGAGCCAGGGCTCCCAAAAGAGCGTCGCAAATGGCATGAATGAGCACATCTCCATCGGAGTGAGCAACAAAACCAGAAGTATGGGGTATTTTCACTCCTCCGATGATCAATGGCAGATTGGCTGCCAACTTGTGTACATCGTATCCTATTCCTATTCGCATCCTTAATTGTTGGTTTCTTGTTGTTGCTGTTGAAATGCTTCAAAATCGAAGCCCAGGGTAAATCGCACAGTGTTGGCTAAGGGATTGTTCTGTCGCTGTGGAATTAAGTAGGAGAAATCGATCTTGAATACATTCAATTTTAAACCGGCTCCAATGGAAAAATATTTCCGGTTGCCTTTATTTTGGTGTTCAGTAAAATACCCCCCGCGAACGGCAAATTGATTCAGGTACCAATACTCTACCCCAAAGGAGTACTTTAGCTCATGGAGCTCTTCATCCAGCCCTCCCGGAGCATCGTAAAAGGACTGTATCATTCCTTGAGGTACTGAAACATCTGGATTTTTCCCTTTTAGGATAACCGGGTCGTCGTTTTCGTCTAATACCACATTGCCACTTTCATCCTCCATGTACAGCGGAGTTGAGGGCACCAGGAATTTACTGATGTCGACAGTTCCGGTTATGGAGTTGTAGGGATCCAAGTGATAACGAAGCGCCGGGCCTATTCTCAATTGAGTGGGAAGAAAATCTTTATTGGCATTGGTGTACGATATTTTGGAGCCAATATTGGAAATGTTAATACCAAAGCTTAATTCTGCCTGTTTTTCGGCAATAGTCAAATCAGGATTGTAATAGTACATCGATAAGTCGGCTGCTACTGCATTGGCTGCTTTTGATTCACTGCCACCAATATATGCACCTCCGGTTAAATCGGAACGGATGTAGCGGAAAGCCATACCTCCGGAAATACGCTCCGAAAACTTTCGTGAATAGGCCAGATCAATACTAAATTCGTTGGGTGAATGTTGACCATTGTAATCCCCAAAATCATTTCGGAAGATAATCTCTCCCAGGCTAAAATAGACCAACGATGCAGCTATTGTTTGCTGTTTATCAAGGCGTTTGAAGAACGCCAGATGAGCCAGGTTAATATCCTTTACCAGGTTGCGCAGCCATGGCGTGTAGGAGAGCGAGAAGCCCATGTCGTTTTGGATAAATGCATATTTTGCCGCGTTCCAGTGCATGGAATTATTGTCGGGTGATGTAGCTACGCCTGCATCACCCATGGCACCTGCGCGTGAGTCGGTGGCTATGGTAAGAAACGAAACGGCATATTCAATGGTTTTTTCTGCACCTGCCAGTTGGTCAACATCAATATCTCCATCACCTTGGCCTTTGACCGTTCCTGCTACCATAATGCAGGCCAACAGCACATAACTAAATTTTGTTTTCATCCTTGCTAAAATATATGATTAGGGTTATTCAACTTTTATCAATTTACCCGAATAGGAGGTTTCTTCTCCGGAATGGGTTCTTATTTTAAGCTTGTAAATATATACACCTTTATTTAAACTATTGCCATTAGAGGTGGTACCATTCCAAGTAATAGGTATGGAACGAAATCCTGAAGAAATTATTTTGCGGGTGAAGGCTGTTATTTTCCTTCCGGCAAGGTCCGTAATTTCAACAGTAACATGTAACTCCTCATTAGGCGCATTGTGTTCGAATATAAAGGCAGTCTCATGCCGGAAAGGGTTGGGGTAATTATAGACTTCGCCGGTAGTAATTCCCTGTTGTTCAGCCACACGAAAGCTTATGCTTTGCTCGCTTGAGTTATTAAAGCTGTCCCAGGCTTTTAGTTTTAAGTGATGTGTCCCTTGGGGTAGTTGGGGTAATTGATATTCAAGGGTTCCCTGTTGATAGCTGTCTTTTTCTGCTTTGAAGTACGTGTTTAGAATAATGGGGTGTTGTGTATCTCCGTTGAGCCATGCCGTAATGTCATGGCCAATACCATTTCCCAGGGCATTAATGCCATTTTTGTCGGACAGGTGAGCCAACAGTTTTGGCGACTCATTGGTTATTCCTCCATTGCGAAAGGTTGTATCGTTCATGAATAGATCAATGGAGGGGCCCTGGTTATCGGTTTGTTGAGTGGAGGCCACGCCGCCAATGATAATTCCTTCGGTAGCACCTTTTCCAAGTTGGTGCTCTTCTGATTTACTAAAATAGAGGATACGACCTTCGCCCGGAGTTAGAATAATATCTTTGGGTATAATAAAACTGAATCGGAAAGATCCTTCTTCTATAGACGCTTCCCCTTTATAAATGGGGCTTAAGCGTGCCTCGAAACTGAATGGAGACCCTCCATCGTTGCTTAAGGTAGTTACTTGTTGCGGTTTATCAAGAATGGTAGCTGTCAGCGTTCCGGTATATTCATTTGCATGGATTCCTGAAGGGGTTTTCACGTGTCCGGTAATCGTTACTTTCGAGAGGGCTTTTAAAGTGTCTGAGTGATCTTCAATGGGCACGCCATTAATACTGTCTGTATAAATTTCGTAACCGGGAATGGGAACAGGCAGGGCCGGGTCGCCTAGCAGGGTAAAGTTTCGTTTGTTATTTCCTGTGCCTGCATCTACTTTTGTTCGGCGAAAAACTTCGCCAAGCTTCAGCGGCTGGCCTTCTTCCCGCGTAAAGAAATGATTGTAAAACTTGCGGTTTAGTTCATAATTTGGACTGCTGTATACCAATCGTGTAGTGGTTAGTAGTGCTACGGCTCCTCCTTTGGGGTTGAGCAATACCTGCTCGCCGGCACTGGTGATTCTATAGTCATCAAATCGGCTAAACTCACATGTGGCTGTCATAAAAAGGGCTAAACGTTCGCGATTATTCCAGCTGTTAATATCGTCGAGGGTAACAACTCGTTCATGTGCCAGACCTGTTTCTCCTCCGTGGCCAGTATAGTTAAACAATAGGATGCCATTGTTTATCTGCTCGGCAATTTGGCGGGTTACTTCCGGGTAACTCTCGTTTACCAGGCTGGATTCCTGATTAAACGCATCGAGGTAGAGTTTTTTTATTTGGATATAGGGATGTGTGGTATCCACAAACGAGGCCAGCCTATCGGCATCGCGCATATGAATATTGTTGTCCTCATCGTCACCTACAAAGCAAATGCGCTGTTGCCAACTATCGCTGTATGCGGGCTGCAGATACTGAATGCTTTTGTCCACAACTAATGCAGCTTCTTCCGTGCTGGATACCGGGAAGCGGCCTATGCCAATATCCAGCATGCCTGACGGGTAGTTTTCAATGTTCTCGTCTACGTCTAAAAGTCCGTAAAAATCATCGCTCACAAATGATTGCGTGGGAACAAGCGACTCTATAGACTGATAAGTAGGAATGAGGTTGGTATTTTCCTGGCTAAGCGACTTATTGTCATAAGAACCATCGCCAAAGAGGAGGACATATTTTAAAGGATGTCCCTGCTGCTGATAACTTTCGCGTATAAAGTTGCGCAATGCTGCAGCATCGGGCTTGCCAGCTGTGTAGGCATTGTAAATTGAGGTAGTGGTTACAACCCGGCTTGTCAGGAACTGGTATTATGAACCCCGGATTAACATAAACTTGGGGCTTCCCTCGGGGGTAAAGCTCAAAGCTGCATGGGGTGAATATCTGCAGTATATCATGAGCATCAACTCACAGCAATACGAGATCAGTCAATTTGTGGATTATTATTACCCATTGAAGGACACACCGCCTAATAAATCAACCCATTACATCCTGGGTTTTGAAAAACAGTTGTTTGAAAATTCTGAGCTGATGCTCGATTTTTATTACAAAGATATCTCCCGCACTTATACCTTTGATTTCAATCTAAGTGAAGCAGAG
>JAWOEH010000034.1:0-6514 GCA_046482855.1 Bacteroidales bacterium
CGTTCTTGCATTTTCTTTACGGCGTTTTATTAATGCGGATTTTTGCTCATAGTAATGAGTTAAACCCTTTAAAAACAGTCAGCTTGCTCCTATTAACTTCCAGATATACTATTCACCCATGGAGACGAGTCGGTCAGGACATCACCTATAGCTGGGGCACTATTGACGAACCTTACATCTATGATCAATGGGCCATTTTTACATATGGCGTTCCCCTGTTTACTGTTGCAAAGACTCTAGTTATTAGCTTGAAACGCACGGCAGGCAGGCGTTGTAGCGATTGATTTCTGCCTGTTCAAGACACATGGCGTTGCCCTGTGCTTTTGCTTACGGCACCTTCGGCGCCTTAGTTTCCTGAAAATAATCGCTACATTGGCTCTGCTTTAGGTGTGAAAACGGATAACCATTTTTTTTTATTCAGATAAGTTGGTTGGGAGGCTAAGGAGAAATAATATCAGAATTTTTCGGGATAAATAGCTGTTTGTATGGCAGGATTATAACTTACGGTTGTGCGTAAGGGATGATGAGTGTTATATTTTTGCAGGCACTTTTATGGCAGCCGCGGGTATACTGTTAGGGTATAAGGTGTGGAATTCCGGAAAGGCTTCATAGTTTATATGAGCCCTTCCGGAATGGGGTTGTATTTAATTTTTTTTAAAAAAATCTAAGATGCCTTGCATTTTATGTGCTAATTCATTCAATTGAATGGAACGTTGTGCGAGTTTTTCTGCCGTGCCGGCATTGTGTTGACTCACCTGGCTGAGTTCTGCAATACCTCTGTTTACCTGTTCGGCGCCTGTGTTTTGTTCCGCACTCGTAGCAGCTACTTCCTGTACTAATTCTGTAGTGCGTTGCATCTGAGGAACCAGTGCTTTCATATGGCTAGCAGCTTCAGTGGTAGAGTTTACACCTTGGCCTGATATTCGATTGATTTCATCAGCGGCTTCCTTACTCCTTTCTGCCAGTTTTCTCACTTCTGTTGCAACTACCGCAAAACCTTTTCCGGCAACACCCGCACGAGCAGCTTCAACAGCTGCATTTAATGCCAATAGATTTGTTTGAAAGGCAATGTCATTTACAATGGTGATTTTTTTCGCAATTACCAACATGGCTGCGTGGGCTTCCTCTGTTATTCGTTTACTTTCGTTCACTGCCGTTAGGGCTCCCCTTGCAATTTGTTCTGTTTCTTTTGCGTTTTCCTTATTTTGTTCAATGCTAGAGGCCATCTCTTCCATGGATGAGGATATTTCTTCGGATGAGGCTGTTTGTTCACTTGCTCCTTCCGATAACATCTCTGAAGCTTCTTTGAATTGGGTGCTGGATTCATTCAATGATGAGGATGAATGGCTTAACTGCCCGACAATTTCTTTTAACTTTTGTTGCATGGTTAGCAATGACTGGCTTAATTTCCCAAATTCGTTTTTTTGGCTGATTAATTTAGTGTCGATATGCGTATTTAAGTTGCCATTGCTTATTTCATCAAGTGTGTCGACAGTTAGACGGATATTGGAAATAACATTTTTTGCAATATTGTAGGCAATCAAAATTCCAATTGCAGCACCAATAATCGACCATAGAATCATTTGCCAAATGGCGTTTTTTACATCATAGGAAAGTTTGCTTTGCAGATTTTCCAACAATGTATTACTTACCTTTAGGGCTCGATCGCCAGCAGCGGTTTGTTGTTCTTCTGCTATTTGTTGTTTTTTGTCGGTGCTAATAAATTTTTCGAACTGGGAACGGTAAATTTTTAAGGCTTTGGTAATGTCATTAAGTTCCATGCTCTCTAAGAAATTTATGGATGAATTAATGTGCATTAGCCATTCATTCTCATTTTTTTCGCTATGATCCTGAATGAACTTTTCCCCATAAACGCGAGCTCGTAGAAAATAGCTATATCCATCAAGACTAAATTCTTCTCCTTCGTAAATATATTTGCTTGCCAGATTAATCACTTTTGACGCCTCATCATTGGCTATCTGCATACTTTGTTGTTTTTCAGTTGCATATTTTTGGTATTTAGAAAAGTTAGTCAGGAATTGCTCCAGCGCGTTTTTAAGCTTCGACAGGCTTTCCTTTTGTTGCCTTGTTTTTAACGTGGCCTCGAATTTGGTGAGTGTGTTTTGAGCTCTTTTTAACTCATTTAGCGTTTCTTCAGCTGCTGTTTTACTTTCTGTTTTTGCAAATTGTTCTGCAGAGAGGCGTCCTTTTTGTAAATGTAATTCAACCTCTCTAAGCATATTCGTTTGCTCAACCTTTATACTTACTTTGTTAAAGGCATTAAATGCAATCCCTCCTGCCAATAACATTGCCAGCAGAAGGCTACCAAAAGCGATAAGCAGCTTTTGTGGTAGTTTCAATTGTGTCCATTTCATCTTTCTCAACTTTTTGGTTTACCCGGCAAAGTACGTGCAAGCAGCTTGAATGTTCTTTGATTTTTTTCTGTTGTAAAACATTGGGGTCGGGATTCCCTGATTTGCATATAGGTAGCGAAATGCCGTTTTACTGAGAGATGTATATATAGGTATATACGAAAATATTTTATAAATGCAACTTCCTATGGATGTTAGGTAATAGATTCAACGGTGCGTGTTTATGTCAGGAAAATGCTACTATTGCATTTCGCCAACCAGATGTGCTGTCAACAGGCAGTTATACATTGTTTAGAAAAGCAACATATAATGAAAAAAAAGGTATTGTTTACTTTTGTCTTAGGGTTCCTTTTTATGTGTCCATTGTGGGCTCAGAAAGTGGCTGTTGGGGGGTATGTGATAGATGCCCGAACGGGTGAACCTTTAATAGGGGCTAATGTTTTTGATACGCCTGATTCCCATGGAACGGCCACAAATAAATATGGTTTTTTTAGTTTGACGCTACCTGCAGGAGAACATTGGTTGATTGCTTCATTCGTGGGGTATAAAGAGAGAAAAGTGAAGATCCACACAGATAGTGTCGGGTCCTTGCGATTTGAACTAGAGCGAGGCGAAACATTGGATGAGGTTGTAATCAAAGCTCCGGGTGTAGATCCTTTGTCAAACCCACAGTCGGGAATGCATAAGCTTGCAATGCATGAAATTGAGCAACGTCCCCAGCTTTTAGGTGAAGGAGATGTTCTTAAAATGCTGCAATTACTACCCGGGGTGCAATTTGGTTCTGAAGGGACGTCAGGGATTCATGTACGCGGGGGTGTCCCCGGGCAAAACCTGATCTTGCTCGATGGCGTTCCTGTTTATAATACTAGCCATTTGTTTGGTTTTTTTTCTGTCTTTAATCCGGATGCGGTTAAAGATGTTACTATGCTTAAGGGAGCTTTCCCTGCACGCTATGGAGGACGTATATCCTCTGTTGTTGATATTCGGATGAAAGAGGGGAGCTTAAAGAAATTTAGCATGCGGGGATCGGTTGGGCTGATTAGTTCGAAACTTATGTTTACTACGCCTATATTAAAAGAGAAGACGTCGTTGATGATTGCCGGACGTAGGTCATATGCTGATTTGTTTTTAACACATTTTATGAGTGAAAAGGAAAAATATCTCTATCACCTTAAGGATATTAATGCAAAAATAAGCCATGTATTTAGTTCCTCCGACAGACTGTTTCTTAGTGCTTATGCTGGCCAAGATAACATGGATTTACGTGAGGTGTCTGAGTTATTTGGTGTGCGTGATGCGACACAAAGAGAAGTGCAATGGGGAAATCTTACTTCCACGCTCAGATGGAATCATGTATTTTCTCCAAAATTATTTTCTCATGTAATGTTCACTTATAATCACTACTTTCTGGAAAACTCATTTGTCTATGATGGTCTTATTCTGGATTCTCAAGAAACCTTCAGGCAAGAACGTTCTTTTGATTCATACGTGCAGGATTGGTCGGGGCATGCGAAATTTGAGTACAGCCAAAATGAAAATCATACAAAACGATTTGGTTGGTTTTTTTCTCAACATAATTACTCTCCCGGAAGTGAGTCCTTTTACAATTCCGGTTGGGAAGTGGATGAGACTGAAGGAAGAAGGGAAATGGGAGAATTAAATAGTTTTGAGTATGCTTTTTATCTGGAAGATGATTGGAACGTATTTAACAAT
Organism: Bacteroidales bacterium; assembly: GCA_046482855.1. Taxonomy (GTDB): domain Bacteria; phylum Bacteroidota; class Bacteroidia; order Bacteroidales; family UBA12077; genus CAYVSF01. Next base: position 4,086 of record JAWOEH010000034.1, read on the forward strand.
TTTCAAATGAACCTGGGGATTCGCTTTGCTGGGTATCATATTGATGAGACTGACTATTACAGATTGGAACCCCGGTTAAGTATGGTAATGCGTGTTTCTCAATATTTCTCATTAAAAGGAGCTGTTTCAAGAATGGGGCAATTTGTTCATTTACTCGGGAATAACAGTGTAGGGTATCCGAATGATGTATGGTTGCCGGCTACCTCTAAATTGGCTCCACAGGATTCCTGGCATTATAATATTGGTGGGGTATTTCGGAAAAGTGAACAATTAGGGCTTACTGTAGAGGGTTACTATAAAGATATGAAAAATCTTCCTGCTTATGATGAAGGAATGAAGTACTTTCCCGGAGATATTTATTGGGAGGATAAGATTGTAGTGGGTGAAGGTAAAGCATATGGCATAGAAGCCAGTATTGATTATGCTTTTGGGCAAACATCTATGGATGTAGCTTATACCTATTCAAAAAGTACCAGAAAATTTGCACAGATAAATGAAGGCAAGAGCTTTCCTTTTCGATATAACAGAAAGCATGATTTTATCATATCCGGAATTCATGAGTTTTCAAAAAAAGTAGACCTGGGTATCAATTGGGTATTTACTTCTGGTCCCCATTTTTCAATACCCTACCAAAAATATGCAATGGTAAATTCTTATGAAGTAACTAGTAATGACCTTTCTGGTGACGATGTTCAATATTATGAAGGGAGGAATAATTATAGCGTTCCCCCTTATCATCGGATGGATATTAGTCTGAATTTTCACAAGGTGAAAAAATGGGGGGAGAGGACTTGGACGGTTTCTATTTACAACCTGTATGCACATGAAAATAATATATTTTACTTCGTACAGCAGGAAAGCAATGGTCAGATGTATTTACAGGGGAATGCATTGTTCTCTGTTTTGCCATCTGTTTCCTATCGATTTGTGTTTAAATAATATTAAAACAGTAGAAGATGAAGCGAACATTATTAATGCTTATTAGCCTTATGCTGCTGAATGCCTGTAGTGATGATCTGCAGGTGAAACTACCTGATAGAATAGAGCAACAGCCCGTTTTGAATAGTCTTTTTACTGCAGGTGAGCCGCTGGAGGTATCTCTTTCAACTTCTTCAAATATTTATGGTAAGATACAAGAAATTACTGCCGCAAATGTCGATCTTTACGAAAACGGGGAGTATGTAGAGAGCCTTTATCCCGTAGAGGGCAAGCCCGGATATTATAAAGGAAGCCGTACGATTAAGTCAGGGAACAAGTATGAGGTGATTGCTCAGACTTCTGTAGGTAAGGTGAGTGCAAGGGAATTGGTTCCGGAACCTACGTGTGTTCGTAAAGTTGAAATTACACGGATGTTGACGATAAAACGTAGTTATTTGGATCAACCCACAAAGGCATTTGAGATTCAGGTAACTTTAGATAAATTGAAGGTTGATGCGTATTTTCGATTCCGGGTTGTTACGGGAAGTGGTTCATATGCTTTTCGAGCCGGATACACCTACAAAAACCGAGATTGGTTTACTGTGGTAGTCGACTATGAAGAGGCACTGGAAATGGAAGGATATGATTATCTCTTTGTGCCATCTAAAGCCTTTAATCAGGATAGTTTGACGTTCTCATTCTATGCCCCTGTCGAAATGCGTAATGTACGTTTGTACCTGGAGGAACAACAGCAAGTATTTGTGGAAGTAAAGACTATTAGTCGGCATTACTATGAATATGTAAGAAGCTATTGGCATTATGCTAAAGTTTTTGAAGACAGTCAAGCATCCCGATTAAATGTACATAGTAACACTTCAACAAATATGGGGATATTTGCCGGAGGGGTGATGACTTTGACGCCTTTAAAGCTACCTGCTGAGCTGATACAGGAAAATTAATACGCTCTTATTGGCTTTATGCACATCCTTTTATTGTAGTTCTTAGTTTACATTAGTTGGGTGTTTTAAGGAACGAATAACTTCATGGAAATTGCCTTAATAGTATTGGTATTAGTTCTAAGATGTAAATCAAGAAAGAAATATTCCCTGAAAGCATCATAAACAGGCTAGTTCAACTGTCTTGTTGGAATTTAATAGAGCGGAATGTTAGTGTATTCCTGCACATAAATCTATTGGCAGTAAATTGCTCAGTTCGATTCCTTCAGGTTTCACTTTTGCTTGCATGGCAATGATTTCAACGCCCTGCGCATGGGCTTCCCGAAGTGCTTCTGCATAAGCGGGATCAATGTCGGCAGCCGGACCAAAGGTTGTAACATCCATGCGTTGTATAATGTAGAGCATTACGGCACGAATGCCTTCTGCTTTAACACGTTTAAGGGTTTCTAAATGTTTTCGCCCGCGAGTGGTAACGGCATCTGGGAATAGCGCATAGTTTCCTGCTTTCATGGTGACATTCTTGACCTCGATAAAGCATTTATTTGTATCGTTTTC
>JAWOEH010000102.1:0-3666 GCA_046482855.1 Bacteroidales bacterium
TTGGTCGATTATCAGCGACCTATAGATAGTGATCATATGCTACCCTGGGGCGATTTGCGTGAACAAGCCTATGAAAAACGCAGAGCAGGAATCATTTTGGTAACCAAATGTCCCAAAAAGTTAGAGCCTATTGAACAGCGGATCTTTATAAAAGAGTTTAATCCCTATCCTTACCAGAAAGTGTTTTTCACCACTTACTCCTATGCCGATTTGATCCCGGTTTTTCCGCGAGCAAAAAAATCGCTCCCCCGAAAATATCTAAAGAATCTCTCACGGGAAAAGTCCGTTGGAATTCTCTTGGTAACAGGCATTGCGAATCCGCAACCGATGGTTGAATTTGTGAACAATAAGATGGGCGGCGAGGTAACTCATCTTGCCTTTCCGGATCACCATCAGTTTACGAAAAGAGATTTTTTGCGTATCCAAAAATCCTATGATGCAATGGATACAGAGGAGAAGTTTGTGATCACAACTGAGAAAGATGCCATGCGTTTACACAAATTTCGTAATATTGCAGGACCTTTATCAAAAGCAATGTATTATCTTCCCATTCGCGTAAAATTTCTGGATAAATCAGACGAGAAGTTTAATAAACAATTAATTGATTATGTTAGAGAAAATAAAGTCCACAGCTTCCTACATCCAAAGCAAAGTAGAGGCAACTCCTGAAGTAGGTATTATTCTGGGTACAGGCCTTGGAGGATTGGTTAAGGACATAGACATACAGCATTCGCTGGCTTATGAAGAGATTCCAAACTTCCCGGTTTCTACTGTTGAGGGGCATTCCGGACGCTTGATTTTTGGTCGCCTGGGAGGCAAGCAAATTGTGGCCATGCAGGGACGCTTTCATTACTACGAAGGCTATACCATGCAAGAGGTAACGTTCCCGGTTCGTGTAATGAAGTTATTGGGCATTCACACGCTTTTGGTTTCCAATGCCAGCGGAGGGGTGAATCCCGATTTTGAAATTGGTGATTTGATGATTCTTGATGACCACATCAACTTGATTCCCAATCCGCTAATTGGTAGAAATATTGATGAGCTGGGGCCTCGTTTCCCCGATATGAGCGAACCTTACGATAAGAAACTCATTGAAAAAGGGAAAGCGATTGCTGCAAAAAATGAGATCAAAGTGCAGGTAGGTTGCTACGTGGGAACTACAGGTCCCACTTTGGAAACGCCTAAAGAGTATCAATATTTCCGCGTTATTGGTGGCGATGCTGTAGGTATGTCAACTGTGCCTGAAGTAATTGTGGCCCGACAGATGGGCATTCCTTGCTTTGCGATATCTATTATTACCGACATGGGCGTCCCCGGACAAATTGTGGAGGTAACACATGAGGATGTGCAACAAGTAGCCCAGGAAGCCGAACCCAAAATGACACGTATTATGGAGGAACTGCTCGCCTCTTTATAACGCTGAAGAATGAGCAAACAAAGGTTTCAAACCGGCAATGTACTGACCATTAGTCTGGCACATTTTTTTCATGATGTGTACACCGCCTTTTTGGCTCCTGTATTGCCTATTCTTATTGAGAAATTAAAATTAAATTATACAATGGCAGCCCTGTTGACGGTGATACAGCGGCTGCCAACTTTGTTTAATCCGCTGATAGGCATATTAGCCGAGAATGTAAAAGTTCGGTATCTGGTAATTGCCGCCCCGGCCGTAACTACCCTGTGCATGAGCTTTATTGGGGTAGCTGAAAGCTATGTGGTGTTGGCTATTCTGTTGTTTGTTGCAGGTATTAGCAGTGCGGTTTTTCACGTGCCTACTCCGGTACTCATGAAAAAGGTCTCGGGCAATAAAGTGGGGCAGGGCATGAGTTTCTATATGATTGGCGGAGAGGCTGCCCGTTCTGTGGGACCGCTGGTTATTCTCGGCGTGGTTTCGCTTTGGGGATTTGAATATTCCTACCGCCTTATTCCTTTTGGTCTGTTGGCTTCTGTTTTGCTCTATTCGCGAGTTAGTAAAATAACCATTAGTGAAGATCTTCAGAAAAAGAAAGGGCCCAAGAACTTAAAACAAACTTTCCGTAAGCACCTGGTGTTTTTCCTTTTGTTTGCGGCTATTCTCTTTTTTCGGGGGCTGGCAAAGTCGGCACTCGTTAGCTTCCTTCCTACCTACCTTAAGTTGCGCGGTGAGAGTCTCTGGTTTGGAGGGATTTCTCTATCGGTGTTCCAGGGAGCCGGAGTTGTGGGTGGTTTTGTTGCCGGGAGTCTGTCCGACAAATTGGGGCGCATGCGCATGCTTAAATGGATAGTGGTTATTACGCCTTTCTTGATGTTCCTATTTATCTCGCTAAGCGGATTTTGGGTATTCCCGGCGCTGCTGTTATTAGGCTTTTTTGTGTTGGCCAATTCGCCCATCATGCTGGCGCTTGTGGTAGAAGTAGACACAAAACACCACAGCTTTTTAAATAGTATTTACATGACACTTAACTTTGTTGCAGCCTCAGGAACCACTTTTTTAGTGGGCATTGTAAGCGATTGGACCGGGCTTGAGCAAACTTACCTTATCGCAGCTATTGCCTCCTTTGGGGCGGTTCCTTTCATCTTTTTGCTGGAACGTCATTGCCGGGGAAAACTTTGTTGATCTACCGCAGAAGGGTGCAACTTTCGCGGTATTGCTTTGCCGGTTTATTTGCTTGAAATACTTCAATATGCACAATGTAAATACCAGCTTCCAGTAGATTGCTACTCTCATCTTTCCCATCCCAGATGAAACTGTTTTGAGTACCCAGGAAAGCATTGTTGGCCAGCGTATATACAGGATGGCCTGAGGAAGTGAAAATGCGAATGGTAACGCTTGCCTCCGGAGGAGGGCTGTTGAGGGAGATGCTGGTATAATCCTCATGTCCATCGTTGTTGGGTGTAAAGGCTTTTGGATAGATGGCAACTTCTGTTATCTCCTCATTGCTGTTATGCTGCGAGTTTATGCAACCCGCTGTCTGGAAATTTGCCGTTGAAGCTGCTGATGTCCAGTTTGTTTCGTCCCATGCCGGAATGTCCCACTGAATGCGCTCCAATGAAACGCCTGCTGTGGAGGCTAACTCCGAAAAATGCAATTCAGGTGTGTAGCTCATTTCATCAATTGTCTGTTCATTGGTGGTTTGAAGGGTCAGAAAACCACCCTCGTTCCTTAGTGTCGGGAACTCATCGAGTTGCAGTAGTTTGGCATCGTTACAAGGGGCATAGCAGCTTGCCAACGTGGCGGTATCAGCGCTTAGTACCAGATATTGCAACGGCTTCACCTGTCCAGGTGTCGTTATCAATTTTGTCCATTCCCAGGCGTCTGTCTTCTCTTTTTTATATCCTAACAATAGAGTTTCCAAATCCAGGCTTTTATCTCTACTATTGTATAGCTCTATAAATTCCGGACAGCTACCCTGCGGTTCATAATGTATTTCGTTAAACAGACAATGGCCCTTTTCTGGGCGAGTTGGCAGTTGGAATGTGTAGGGTGAGCTGGCCGGCGCATTGCCTTCACAGTCGGTTATCTTTTCGCTAACATGCAATGCGTAGGTTTGACCATACTGTAAAACCTCGGAAAGTGTCATCGTAAGGCTTTTGTGGTAGCTATCGTTCCACACTGCTTGTTCAATGGTTCCGCCATAGTTGGCTATGGAAAAGAGGGAGGTGGATATCTCTTTTCGGGCCATGGGT
>JAWOEH010000070.1:0-10568 GCA_046482855.1 Bacteroidales bacterium
CCCACCTTAGGTGTAAACACAATGCGGTAGTTATTAAGGGTTGTCTGCTTAATCACCAGCAATCCATTGAAATGGTGTTTGTAAAGATGCATATCGGCATCAAACACCATGGTTTTATTGCTGCTAAAGAAGCCATGTGTTTCGGTAACTCCGGCAAGTGAGGTCTCTGTTTTCAGGGAAAACCCTTTTTGGTAAGAAGTACATCCTGCAGTGATTACCAATAGATTAAAGAGAAAAAGTACCTTCAGGCAGTTTTTCATTGATTTTATAGTGTTTAAATAGAATATCGGTATAATCCTCGTTTTTTTCTACCATGCGGATACGTTTCGCAGTGCCTTTTTGCTTACCAATAACCATCTCTATGGTGCTCAGCATCTCTCTCATCTCTTCGAGTTTGGGGGTAAATATCAGTTTATAGGCATCCGAACTCTGCAGGTACTCTACCGAGAAACTCTCCTGGTCAGTAATTAGCCTTCCCTGAATGAGGCCAAGCATCATGTTGTTCACCTCTGCAAATATGGGATTTTCACTAGTAGTAAATGAGGAGGTTTGGTTACCATCGTTTATGGCTATGTTATCGCCATTAAATACAATGATATAATGGTAAGGTGTGGTGTACGCCCAACGCAGTTTGTCGGGTTTGGCAAAGGCAAATGAACCTTCGGATATAAGGGGTTCAGTAAGAAAACTCATATGTTTTTCCTGGATAAATTCACTTTGTAGGGTGTTTGCCTGCTTGCCAAGTTTTTCCAGCACTTCCTGGATGTTTTGTTTTTTAGCCGGAGTAAAGTTTTGTGCCTGAAGTATGGGTGCATTTAGGAAAAAAAGTACCAAAAGCACTAGTAAGGAGGTGCCGAAACAGGTTTTCATCTTTATTGTTGTTTTCCGATGCATACATTCAAAGGTTTATAAAAGTTCACTTAAAGGGACCACTTTATAGTTTTGTTTTTTCATCTCTGTAAGAAACTCATCAAGTATATTGGCTGTTGTTGGCATGGTGTCGTGCAAAAGAATGATCTTCCCGGGGCCTACTTTGCTGAGTAATTTTTCCTGCAATTTCCTGGCTGTTTTTATGGTATCCAGCGAACGCAAACTCCATCCAATGGGTGTGAGGTTGCTCTTTTTTACTGCCAGTGCCAAGGGAGGGTTGGTAACTCCGTAAGGCGGACGGAAAAACTGAGGCGTTGTTCCTGTAATTTTGGTTATCATGTTGTTTGCTTTTGCCATGTCGGCGGCCATCTTTCTACTTGACCAGAAATCGAAGAAGTAGCTATGGCTATAGGTGTGATTGCCAAGGGTATGTCCCTGATTCTGGATCTGTTTTACCCATTCGGGGGCTTGTGCAGCGTGTTTGCCAATAACAAAAAAGGTTGCCTGAACCTTGTGCTTCTCAAGTATCGCTAAGATCTTTCCGGTATATTTTGATGGACCGTCGTCGAACGTAAGAGCGATGTGGCGTTGGTGGGTTTTTCCCTTGCAAACCACCTTCAGAAACAACTGCGAACATACATTTGAGGCACCCCATACCAGTACTACCAAGGTAACCGCCAGCAGAAACAAAGCGACTCCTTCAACAGAGAGGAGCCGGGCAGAGAGAATGATATGTGTGAGTATGCTGCTCATCGGCTAAGGTGCATGAAACTGTGATTTCCCTGGCGAAAGTGGTTGTAGATAACTACATTATTTATTTCGCCTTTGGGTTCCACCCCGTTGGCTAGCATTTCGTCCGGAATGTGTTGATGCTTAATGCTTTTAGCTCCTAGCCACATGGCAAATGCACTGCTGGTATGATATTCGCCTACCAGGTGTTTATAATGAGCTACCGGAATGTGCGAAAAGGCTTGTGCAAAGGGTTCATAAAAGTGATCGCCGTTGCTGTCGCCATTATTGCCAAGAATTAGCAGATCAATGTCCTCAGCGGTGAGTTGTTGGAGTGCCAGCCATTGTTCAAAGTCTTGGTATACAGCGGCCGGTGTTTCAGGCTTGTAAATCATTTTCACATCGCGTATTTGTGCATAGTCGTTTTCCGAGGGGGTTCCCGCCAGTACAAAGTAGGCAACACCTTCACCAATAATGGAACCCGGAGTTTTTTGACGGGTGAGCTGCAGGTGGGGTACCGATTCTTTCTTCACCCATTGGGAGTGCATAAGAATACTATGGTGCTCTTCGGTAATTTCATCAAATCCTCCTACCAGGGCATGAGGAATCTCTTTGGCTTCCACTTGCATCATGCCATCCAATAGGGCAGTTTCAAAGCTAAAACCTCTGTGTGCATAGGTATTGTTGTAGTTATGGCATTTCAGGGCTATGGCAATTTGTCCGCTTAACGTATTATGTGTGGATTGAATGAATGCAGTGGGCGTAAGCAATTGTTCATCGTTCTGGAGCATGGCCAGCAAAAATTTCTCGGTATCCTCAACAAGCCCCAGGCCTGTTCCACTAATTATGGCTCCGGGATTATCCACTTTTGCATCGGCCAGGGCAATTTTTGCCGTGGTAATGCCCATTTTTAACAGACGACTCATTCGTCGTAGCTGAATGGGCTTAATGTATTGCTTGAAAACCGGCGTTACACTTTGCAAAAAGGGCGTATTATGCTCTGTTATGTTGTTGAGAAAAGTGTCCTTCTCGTAGGTTTCTTGTGGGGATATGGCTCCCAATCCACGTATGTAAACCTTCATATCTTAGTCTCTTGAAAAGATTAGCGATGAATTATTGCCTCCAAAACCAAAAGAGTTGGAGAGCACATGGTTGAGCATTACTTTGTCCATACGTTGAGTTACGGGTGTGAAGTTTAGTTCATCCATAGGGTTTTTCCAGTTGAGGTTTGGAAAAATTGTACCCGTTTGTAACGACAGAATAGAAATAATTGCTTCGATACCTCCAGCGGCACTTGTAGTGTGACCTGTGTAGCCTTTAGTGGAGCTAACAGGAGGCAGGTGATCTTCGAACAACCGTTGTATCGCGTTTCCTTCGGAAAGATCATTGTTTTCGGTGCCTGTACCGTGTGCATTTATGTAATCGATATCAGCAGGTTTGAGTTTAGCTCGTTGCAGTGCTTCCTCCATGGCCAGATAAGCCCCCTTTCCATCGGGTGTTGAGGCGGTTTGGTGAAAAGCTTCACAAGCGTTGCCAAATCCTGATACATGACAATAGGTTTGTGCCTCTCTGGCTTTAACTAAGGCTTCCGATTCCAGCACCACAAAGGCTGCGCCTTCGCCCAGGTTAAGTCCTTTACGTTCCTTGTCGAAAGGTTTGCAGGGTTGGTTATCCAAAATCATCAGGCTGTTAAAGCCATTCAGGTGGTATTTGGTAAGCGACTCAACACCCCCGGCAAAAACGCGGTCAAGCCTACCCTGTTGAATCATTCGCACACCCAGCATAATGCTGTTTGCCGCCGATGAGCAGGCTGTGCTGGTTGTTGTAACAAAATCCTTAATGTTCAGGTAGTCGGCAGCTTTTTCAGTGCTGTCGCCACAATCGTGCGTGTTTAGGTATTCGATATGCTCGCCGGAAGTACGGAATTGTTGGTAGTACACTTCACTTTTATCCATCCCGCCTACGGTAGTTCCGGAAATGAATCCTGTGCGAATGGCCGGATCGGGCGTATAGGCAATTGCATCAGCTGCCTCTTTGGCGGCCATCATACTTATGAGAGCTGCCCGGGTATAGGGTTGGTGCTTGTCAAGTTTTAGATGATCCAGCATCTCCTGATTGGAACACTTAATTTCGCCAACGGGCAATGTATCGCGATGGCGGGTTGCCAAATACCGAATAGGGCCAATCCCTGATTGACCCTTCTGTAAGGCATCTAAGTTCTGTGCAACCGTATTCCCTATGGCCGACATCATGCCCATCCCTGTTACGTATACCTTATTTGACATGCAACTGCTGATTTATTTATTATGCTTTTCCGTGCTCTTTGATATAGGCAGCCATGGTGTTAATGGATTCGAAGATTTTCTTCCCTTCTTTGGGATCTTCAACCTTTATACCGTAATGTTTTTCTAAAAGAACAATAAGTTCCAACGCATCAATCGAGTCGAGACCCAATCCATCGCCAAAAAGAGCGGCATCGGACTCGATATCTTCGGGTTCAATATCTTCTAAATTAAGGGCTTCAATAATCTGCTGCTTCAGTTTCTGCTCTAACGCTTCCATATTTTACAATTTGAAAAGTTGTTCTAAATTTTGTGTGATAAAACTACTATTATCTTTTGAGATATCCTTGTTTTTTTCTACCAAAACCAGATAGACACTGTATTCCTCGGCATGCTGATCGACCCAGCCTGCCAGGCAACAATCTATTTTTTCTTCGGCAAACAATGCAGAAACGGTCTGCTCGAGTTGCCGGGCATCAAAACGAGGTAGCTGATAGCAGGTATTTTCTCCTTTCCACCCTTGGCGTATACAAATTTCACCAATCATTACATTGGGAAGTGTATAAACAAATACGGCCGGGCTGGGGAAGTAGTTCTCTTTATCGGCGATTGATTCCCAATGCTTGGTGTCAGTATCAAGGGTTGTGTGTCCATTCTGCAAAATTACACCTATCTTTTCGGCAGCGTAGGGGAGTTCAAGATCTCTTACCAGAAGTTCGGCCGATAAAAATCCCAGCTTGGCCAGTTTATCCATTTTAAAAAACTTTGGATAGCCTATTTTAAAGTGCCGGTATGTCTCCTTTATAAAATTGGCATAGGTTTTTTCATCCGATTGAAAGATGATCTTCCCGTCTCGTTTTATATGTTGTGATTGTATTGTTAGCCAATGGGTTATTAATGTATTCTGCATAATTTTAAATTATAGCTTTTGAAAAACAGCGGCTGCATTGCTGCCGCCAAACCCCGAAGCAGTCTTAAGTGCACACTGAAGAACTTTTTCTTCCGTTTTAGTGGTAATATTCAGGGGTTTTGATACTCCATGGTCTGTGTATCCAAGTGTGGCCACTAATGTATTATCAAGCATGGAATGGCATGTGGCAATGCTCTCGATAATGCCGGCAGCGCCTAAGGTATGGCCCCAGTAGCCTTTCAGACTATTTACCGGAACCTGATTGAGGCCTGCAAGATGAAAGGCTTTGCTTTCCATCTCGTCGTTGTAAACAGTAGCCGTACCGTGTGCCGATAAAAGCTGAATTTCGGCTGCTGATTTTTGGGCTTGTGCTAAGGCCTGCTGAATGGCCAGATGTAGGCCATCGCCTGTACGCGAAGGCCCGGAAATATGGTTGGCATCGTTGGTATTGGCCCCGCCTAAATAGGTTACGGAACCTTTGCCTGCCAGGGTGTGCGGTTGGGTGCTAAGGAGCATGGTGCCCGCTGCCTCTCCCAGGGTTATGCCGTCACGATTCTTGTCAAACGGCTTACAAGGTTCTGCGCTGATGGCTTTAAAGGATTGAAAACCAGAGGGTGTAAATTCGGACATGATATCGGCACCCATTACCACTGCATGTTTATAGTGGCCGGCTCGCAGAAGCGAAGCAGCAGTATTGATAGCTGTTACCCCTGAAATACAAGCATTGGAAATGGTAATGGGCGTATTGGGGTTGTTGAAAAATTGGCTTACGATTTCAGCTGTTCGCCAAAGCAGGATGCGCTCATCTTCAAAGTTATGTGGTGCCTCCAGCAGGTTGATATTGCCTTTTGTTGTGGAAAATAGAAATAGGGTGTCGTTGCTGTCGGCAGGGATGTCGGCATGCCTAAGTGCATTACTTGCCGAAACCAGCAGCATTTTTTCCAATCGTGTAAAACTTCCTTGTGCTCCGATCTTTTGAAAAGCCTCCTCAAGCTTGTGCTGATTGATTAAGGAAGTACAAATGGGGTGTTGTGAAATGGGTAAGTTTTGGTAATACTTGATGCCCGAAACCTGGTTGTAAAGGGCACTCATATTTTCTTGTGTCGACAAGCCTAAAGAGGTGAGGATATTGTCGGCACACAGGTATATAGGTGTTAGCATTTTGTGAGTGACTTTTAGGAGGGGCAAAGGTAATAAAAAGTTTGTTGGGATGAGGGGAGAATAGGCTTTAAGAGTGATAAAATGGCTATGTCGCAAATTTAGGTTGAACTTTATATGTGCCACCCGCTTTTGCCCGTAATAAAAGAATTTCCTCCGGCATGCTCAAGTCAAATTCATCTAATTCTCTGTACCAGGATAAGTAATTGTTAAGGTATTTTGTAGAAACACCATGGAATCGTAATAACCAATTGCGAAGCCGGTTTTGGTAGTTTGTCACATTGCTCAGATGTACGATATCCTTTTTGGTAAACTCGCCAGCCTTCAATTGTAAGGTCCCATGTCTTAAATGTTGTGCTTTTGTGAAGTTCTGATACACCCATTTTTTTTCGGAACAAAAAAGGGCATCCTTAGAAAGGAGACACATTTTCTTTTTTAGCTCTTGGGTTGTAAGTTTCTCTAATACTGTGTCGTATGTGCTTTTATATCGATCGCGAGCAACAACTAAACAGACTAGATCCTTTTTTGGGAGTTTAATCCGCCTACCGCCCCTTTTTCTGGGGGATCTTTCCAAATGTTTATTCCCTTTTTCAGAGCGACGAATATAGGTTTCACGCGATTCGATGATGCCGGCAAGTTCTGCTGGTTTTATGCCCTGGGCGGCTGAAAGGAATCTATGGCGCCAATGAAAGGCTGTGTTTTTATGAATGTTGCACTTTGCAGCCGATTTTCGAACGGTCATGCCAGCAGTTAAGCAGTTCGTAAAGTTTAGCCACTGCTCTTTCTTATTGAGCTTTGCTAATGGTGTACCTGTTAGGCTATTAAATGTCTTTCTACAGTTTTTACATCGGTATCGTTGTAGTTTGTCGCGCTTTCCCCACCGCCAAATTTCGGAACTCCCACAATGTGGGCAGGTTAATTTTTCTATTGGTGTTTCCAGTAAAAGAGCTGCTTTGTCTTTCGCCTTCAATTCTTTGAGTTTTTCCTCCAGTTGGCGTGTTTGTCTGGAGTTAAAGGAATCAATAGCTGAAAGAAACTTTTGGAATGTTTTCTGTTTCATGACCCTTCCGTATTTATCCTTTTCTAAAGTTACGGAAAGATCATTTCTTTTTCAATACAAATTTGGGACATAGCTCTTTTTTCAAGAAACCCTTAGCCGTTTCTTACAACAACCCCACCTTCCGTTTCCATTCCACAAAGAAATCCGGAGCAACAATCATCAGCTCCTTCTCCAAATTCATGAATACCTGAACACTTTCTCCCGTGGTAGCCAAGCTACCTGTGGTTTTATTGAAAATTTGGTAACGAAAATGAATCTTTGCAGCCTCATGATTGATAAAGGTCGTCTCAATCTGCATGGTATCTCCATAGGTTAGCGGCGATTTGTATTCAAAATCCAGCTTTACCAGTGGCGTAAAGAACTGATTGTGGTAAACATCCAGGTAGGAGAAGGCATACTTACTTCCAAAAGCTTCACGTCCATCTTCAAAAAATTTGGCATAATTGCCATGCCACACAATGCCCATGGAGTCCACTTCACTAAATCGTACACGGCTCTCGGTGATGTGCGTTAACGTATCTTTCAAAATCCAGTTATTTATAGGTTAGTACATATGTTTTCGTCGAAAATAGATATGCGCAATGCCCAGGAAAACTACGCCCAGAGTTATAAGTCTCGTGGCTGAAGGAAGCACCCCCTGAAGGCCATTGCCGCGTATCAGCAAATTGTAGTACCCTACCAATCCCCAGCGCATGGGCGAGAGCTCAGCTATGTTTTGCATAATGTCCGGCATTACATACACAGGCACCCATATTCCACCAATAGCTGCAAGCATAATAATGGATACAGCGCCAAAGGTGGCTGCCTGATCGTGTGTAGTTGCCACGGTACCCAGGAGTACTCCATAGGCTGTTGCGGTAAAGCCGCACACAAGTGTAAAAGCAAATAACAGGGGTAACTCTCCGTGTAATTCCAATACGGGAAGATCCATATAGGGAAATAGATATTTGCCTATGGCTACAATAAATAAAAACTGAGCAACTGCAACAAGCATAAATACGCTTATTTTCCCCATTAGCACCACCATGTAATTCACAGGCATAGTGCGTATACGCCGCATGCTGCCGTCGTTCCGTTCTTTTATCATGTTACTGCCCAAGGGAAGCACAATAAAGAAAATAGCAAACAGCGTCCATGCAGGCACATTATGTTGTACCGAATTAGGCAGCAGTTCATCGGCATCGCTTGTTGCGTATTCTTCCGTAAACTCAATAGAGAAGAACTCATCAATGTTGAATTCCGGTTTTTGGGGTAACATGTCGGCCAACTCTGCACTGAGGTATTCAAAGAAAAGCTCTATTTGCAATTTTGAGGCATACTGCTGTATGGCATTTGTCAGCGATTGTTTAAACGATTCGCTGGTTACCGGATCTACCAGAATCGTCAGGGTGCTTTTGCCCATTTTGCGCTCACGTGAAAAGGGCAGTTTTGGCGTTTGCATCCCAAAAGCTTTTTTGGTGAAACGGGCTGCATTATGCCGGGTAATGGCTGTGGTTTTCGCCGGAATCACCAACCCAAGCTTGTAGGTTCCCTTTGCCACAAGTTGCTTAACATCAGTTGCATTTATAGGCGAGTTGTTATGTTCTGTAACCACCCGAAAATGGTCCGAAGCTTCCAATCCTTCAATAATACGGTGACTCAGGGTGTCTTTATCAAGATCAGCAACTACCAGGGTAAATTTGTTTTGCTTTACTGTTTTAAACGTGGCATCCTGCAACAAGGTCATAATGACAACCAAAGCTGCCGGCATTAAAAACAGAATGGCCAATCCCGCACGATCGCGAAACATCACTAGAAATTCCTTCTTTATCGAGGCCCAAAGTTTTCTCATAATTAATCTCTTAAGGCTTTACCGGTAAGGTGTAAAAAGAGTGTTTCCAGTTTTTCCACCTTGTGTTGTTCAAGTAAATCAGCAACAGAGCCCTGCTCTATAATATGTCCCTCATCAATAATAGCAACATACGAGCAAAGATTCTCGGCCTCTTCCAGGTAATGCGAGGTATAAATGATTGTATTGCCCATACGGTGGTAGGTACGCAAAAAATCGAGAATTACCTGGCGCGACTGTACATCTACGCCCACCGTAGGTTCGTCAAGCAAAACAACGGAGGGTGTGTGTAGAATGCCGGCTATCAGATTAAGGCGTCGTTTCATACCTCCCGAGTAATGTTTCACGAGTTTCTTTCGGTGTTCGTATAGCCCGAATTGTCTTAATAAGTTATGTTTTCGTTCGGTAAGATCCTTGCGCTTTAACCCCATTAGCGCACCATAATAATCCAGATTTTCGTCAGCATTAAGTAGGGGATGCAGGGCAATATCCTGGGGAACTACGCCCAGTTGCTTTTTTATTTGACGGGCGTGCTGCTGCCAGGAGAGCTCTTGAAATTCGATAGATCCCGAGGAGGGAGGTAACAACCCACTGAGCATGGAGAGGGAAGTGGTTTTCCCCGCACCATTCGGACCCAACAGACCAAAAAAAGCACCTTGCGCTATTTCCAGCGACAGATTTTCTACCGCAGGTTTTTCCGATCCCCTGTAGGTTTTACTTAATTTATGCAGCTTTATAACAAGGCTACTTTCCATAGGGCTTTACTATATCGGTTTTAATGTGTGTGAAGAGCTTCTCTTCCCGGGCACTGATGTCCAGTAATAAATTGCCCAGGGATGAAAAGGTATGCGCTTGTTTGTTTCGATTTTTGCAAAGCTGCGCTGCACCGTATGAAAATACACGCCAATCATCTCCAATAGCAGTTAGTTCGCGGCTAAAGTCATTCATTATGGGCTTGCCAATAATGTCGGCAGCTTCTTGCAAAAAAGCGGCATAGATAAAGCGAAATCCGGCACCTCCGGTACCTATTTCTTCTAACATCCTCACAACTTGAGCCAGGTGTATCCGCGCTTTTCGTGGGCCGAATTTATTTTCCCAATTCTTCATTCGCTTCCCCAAATAGGCTATTCCCTTTGCACCAAATAGCGGAACAGGGATGTTTAACATCCAATCGGTGGTATGTTTTAATCCTTTGTAAATAGCTTTGTCGAGCGGCAGTTCATCAGGAATGGCAGTAGGGTAATACATTCGTCCGTTGGGTGCAAATACCCCTTTTGCATACCTAACCCTGCGCATCTCTTCTTCGGTTAAGGTGGTAGGGTGATCCATCACAGGATCGCTCACGTGGTAAACATCTCCTTCCTTGCCAAAAACAGCAATGTTGTGTGAATTGAAGTGAAACCGATAGGCAGGAGGAAAGTAGGGAAGATGATAAACCCCTACCTGCAACCCAACGGGAAGTCCTTGGTTGAGTAAAATATCATCCAGTTCTTTCATCGCCTTTCGTGGTTGCTTACGATAGGTGCGCGATTTCATCTCAATGCCCAGGCGTTGTGTGGCTTTATTAAAAATCATGCCCGGCAAGGGACGAAAGGAGGAGGCAGGAGAACCGTTGATCTTTACAAATGGAAGGTAAGCAAAGAAGAGTCCGGAGCCAATGCCAAAAACCATTGGCTCGCTCAACTTAATGCCATGAAAGTTAAGTAGATTGGTAATAACACCATTTTCGCA
>JAWOEH010000181.1:0-7196 GCA_046482855.1 Bacteroidales bacterium
ATCATAAAAAGAAAGAAGCTCTCTAATCTCTAACTCTACTAATTCCAACAACTCTTCGTCATCCACAAGGTCAACCTTGTTCATAAACACAACAATTCTTGGTACACCAACCTGACGTCCAAGAAGGATGTGCTCACGAGTTTGAGGCATTGGCCCATCTGTCGCAGCAACAACCAAAATTGCACCATCCATCTGAGCAGCTCCCGTTACCATGTTCTTAACATAGTCGGCGTGACCTGGACAGTCAACGTGTGCATAGTGACGATTATCAGTTTCGTACTCAATGTGAGACGTGTTAATAGTAATACCACGCTCTTTTTCCTCCGGAGCGTTGTCGATTGTATCAAAATCACGAGATTCAGCATAACCTTTCTTGTGAAGTACAGCTGCGATAGCTGCAGTCAAAGTTGTTTTACCGTGATCGACGTGACCGATTGTTCCAATGTTTACGTGTGGTTTGGAACGATTAAATGTTTCCTTAGCCATTTTTTATTTGTTACTTGTTAATATACTATTTAAAAAACCTACCTTTAAAATATGCGAAATTTCACCCATTTTCACGAGTGAATAGTCACATAAACTTTCGAGCCAATGACGAGAATTGAACTCGTGACCTCTTCCTTACCAAGGAAGCGCTCTACCCCTGAGCTACACCGGCACTGAGTTCGTTTAAAAAGCTAAAATATGAGCGGGAGACGAGACTCGAACTCGCGACCCTCAGCTTGGAAGGCTGACGCTCTACCAACTGAGCTACTCCCGCTTATAAATCTTCTTGTGGGGGGAGAAGGATTCGAACCTTCGAAGGTATAAACCAACAGATTTACAGTCTGTCCTCGTTGGCCGCTTGAGTATCCCCCCAATCTAAAGATGTTTTATGAGCCGATGGAGGGACTCGAACCCCCGACCTGCTGATTACAAATCAGCTGCTCTAGCCAGCTGAGCTATATCGGCCTCTTTAAGTTTTTTTCAGAACGCTGCCTTGTGTCTCAAAGGCGATGCAAATGTAACCATAAAATCTGTTCTTGCAACATTATCGATTGCTTTTTTTGTGCTAAAGTGCAATGTTTATCAAATGTTGCTGATTTTTAACGGCTTATTTTTTAAGATTTTTGGAGCGTTTTTTTCAACTCCACCATTTTAATGGCTGTAATTGCCGCTTCGTCGCCTTTGTTACCATGTTTTCCTCCGGCACGATCGAGGGCTTGTTGTTGGGTATTGGTGGTGAGCAGCCCAAAAATAAAGGGTTTATTGTACTTCATGTTCAATTCGGTAACACCCTGGGTTACGCTGTTGCAAACAAAGTCGAAATGGCGTGTTTCCCCTTGTATAACACATCCCAAACAAATGATTGCGTCAACATCGGTATATTCGGCCAGATATTGACCTCCCAGCGTTAACTCAACACTTCCGGGGACATATTTTTTGAGAATATTCTCTTCGCTTGCGCCATGCTTTAAAAGGGTTTTTATGGCTCCCTTTGCCAGAGCATCGGTAACCTCACGATTCCATTCAGCCACAACAATACCAAATTTCATTTGTGCTGCAGAACCCACACTTTTTACGTCGTAGTCCGACAGGTTTTTTAAACTTGTTGCCATAGTATATTAATTTTATGAACCTATAAAAAAATCCTGACCTAAGCCAGGATTTATTGGAATGTAAGAAAATTACATTTTAGTTGTTTTGAAGTGCCTGGGCACGTCCTATATGCTTTTCAATATCTTCTGCTTCGGCACTTTCAGGATATTTGTCACGGATCTTTTCATAAAGTTCCAGCGCTTTTTCATAATTAGCCTGTTGCTCGTATACTAACGCCGATTTCATTAGATAAATAGGAGCGGTAAACTCATTATCAGAAGCATCAATGGCTTTTTCATAAAAACGAAGTCCTTTATCCAGTTCCTTTAACTCCACATGGGCGTCACCCATGCTTCCCAAGGCTATCGGGTGTAACATTTTATCGTCGGAGTCAAAATTTTCTAGATGAGCAATCGCCTCCTGGTAGTTCTCCATATGGAGGTAGGAGATGCCTGCATAATACTCGGCCAAGTTTGCTGCTTTTGTAATTCCATAATCTTCAATAATATCGAGAAAGCCCAAGTTGTTGCCATCGCCATTCAGGGCAAGATTAAACGAGTCCTTTGCAAAGTATTGTTCGGCCATAAATAGCTGTGCTTGTGCGTCCCGCTCAATGGGCTTTTTGTATTGGCGATACCCCCATACGGCTCCAAATACCAAAATAATGGCTACCACGACTATCGTCAGTGTCTTACTATTGTCTTCAATCAATTGCTCAGTTCTGCTCAAAGCACTTTCTACCGCTTCAAACTGGTCGTGAGAGGGGGTTGAATTCTTTTTACTCATTACGTTTCCTATTAATTAGAATCTTTGTAAAAAATTACCGAACGCAAATGTAACCTTTTTAGGATGTTTTTAAAACAGTTGTTTAAAAAAATTGTGTGAATTTATTGAAAGATCTTTTCCTAATTGGGGAAAAAGGTAAATCTTTGTAAAAAATCGCTACCTATGCATCTGGAAAATCTTTCCCTGATAAACTTTAAGAATTACCCCGAAGCTGAGCTTAGTTTCTCAGCTAAAATCAATTGTTTTGTGGGGCCTAATGGTGCGGGTAAGACCAATTTGCTCGATGCAATTCATTATTTGTGTATGTGTAAGAGCATGATAAATACAGTCGACTCGCAGAATGTGAGGGAGGAGGAGGGCTTTTTTGTGGTGCAGGGGAATTTTGAGAAAGAAGCTACGCAACATGCAATATATTGCGGCTTTAAAAAGGGAAAGAAGAAGCAGTTTAAGCGTAATGACAAGGAGTATGCTAGACTCTCGGAACATATTGGCTTGTTTCCCACGGTTGTCGTTTCTCCTTTAGATATGAACCTGATTCTTGATGGAAGCGAGGAACGCCGGAAGTTTATCGACTCCGTTATTAGTCAATATAACCGGAGTTATCTCGAGGCTTTAATCCGCTACAATAAGGCGTTGGCACAACGTAATAAACTACTTAAGGATATTGCTACTGTTCACCAGTATGATGAGTCGATGTTAGAGATATGGGATGAACAATTGGCGCGCTATGGGACAATTATTTACCGGGAAAGAGAAGCATTTGTTGAGCAGCTCATCCCCATTTTTAATTACTATTATAAACATATCTCCTTAGACCGTGAGGAGGTAGGGCTTACTTATAAAAGCGATTTACATGAAACACCCTTAGTGCAACTACTCAAAGATCATGTGGCAAAAGACCGGGCACTGCAGTACACTAGTGTGGGGGTACATAAGGATGACCTGGTACTTTCATTAAAAGAGAGGCCAATAAAAAAGCTGGGTTCACAGGGTCAGCAAAAGTCCTATTTGGTAGCTTTGAAGTTAGCACAGTTTGATTTTTTGAAAAAGGTGTCAGCGTTCCCGCCTTTGTTGTTGCTCGATGATGTTTTTGATAAGTTTGATCGTGATCGGGTCAAGCAAATTATGCGTTTGGTGGCCGATAATCATTTTGGGCAGATCTTTATTACTGATACGCATCCAGGCAGACTGGAGGAGATTCTTGAAGATCTTCCTATAGAATCAAAATTATTCGCTATTGATTTGTTAGCAAATATAGAATTACGTAAAACCTATAATCAGGCAAATGAGACGGAATAAAACACAATCCATTGACGAATTGGTAAAAGCCTACCTAAAATCAATGGGTATTGATGAGAAGATGCAAGAGGTGAAGCTGCAGCGGATGTGGCCTGAGATTGTTGGCACTACCATTGCAGGAAAAACCCGGGAGCTGCGACTTCATAAAGGGGTGCTGTTTATTTATCTCAATTCTTCGGTAGTACGTAATGAATTACACATGATACGGGATCCTTTGACAAAACGAATAAATGAGCAATTTGAGGAAAAGTTGATTTATGAGATTGTTGTACGCTAGTCGAGGCTAACTTCATAGATTTCGGTAGCGGGAAAGAAAAAGCGACTTTCACGTAAGGCATTTTCTGCCGAATCGGCTCCATGGACAGCATTTCGCTGCAGCGATTCGGCAAATTCTTTGCGTATCGTTTCGGGAGCAGCTTCCTGGGGGTTGGTTGCACCAATGAGTTTGCGAAAGGCTTCTACCGTATTTCCTTCTTTGTGTTCCAGAACCATAACTACAATAGGCCCCGATGCCATAAAGCGGGTTAGGCTTTCGAAAAAGGGTTTTTCTTTGTGTACTTTATAAAACGATTCCGCCTGCTGTTGCGTTAATTGTGTCTTCTTTAAGGCCCGTATTCGGAAATTGGCCGCACAAATTTTCTCCAAAATTGCACCGGTTTGGTTTTTGCTTTCGGCACAAGGCTTAATCATGCTAAAGGTAATTGTATCCATTTATTCAGGTTTTGTGTTATAAGGTTTTGTAAATTTACAGCTGCAAGCCAAAATTGTTCAGTAGAACGGTTTGGCGAGTTTTTGGTATATTCTGTTCTGAAGATAGGAATAATTAATCAAAAAATTATATGTTCGTTGTTTTAAATCGCACCTTTTAGCCTGAACTATTTGTGAATTTTATATTATCAATAAATAAAGCTCAGAGCCTTCCCCATATTATTTACCGGGGTTGGAGACAGCAATGATTCGGTAAGGAAATTGGAACACAAAGCTGCCCGATAGTTTCACCGACCGGAGGTGCATAAACGATATGGAACGAAATAGTAACTAATTTAACAGAAGCATTTGTGGATACGATGATAAGTAAAGATACGATTGAAAAATTATCTCCCTTTATTAGGGACGCGGAAAAGATAGTTTGTATAATGCATAAGAATCCCGATGGCGATGCAGTGGGAGCTTCTCTGGCTATGCGCAGCGTTATGCAAAACCTGAAAAAAAAATGTACGGTAATTAGTCCAAATGACTACCCGGCTTTTTTACACTGGTTACCCGGTCACAAGGATGTGGTGGTATACAATAAACATACCGATACTGCCAAGAGCCTTTTAAAAGAAGCTGATCTGGTGTTCTACCTCGATTTTAATATGGCTAACCGAATAGGAAAGGTGGAAGAGGCTTTGAAAGAGATTAAAGGCCATACGGTTATGATCGACCATCATCCTGAGCCTGGTGCATTTGCCGAGTTAACTTTGTCCGACACTTCGGTGAGTTCTACTTGCGAGCTGGTGTTTACCCTCCTTGATACCCTGGGGTTTGGGAATGCCATCGATACGGCTGCTGCCGAGTGCCTCTATACCGGGATTATGACCGACACGGGTTCGTTTAGCTACAACTCCTCCCGTCCTGCTACCTACCATGTGGTATCACAGTTATTGAAACGAGGCATTGATAAAGATAAAGTTTATGGGAGTGTGTACGATAATTACTCAGAAAACCGTATGCGTCTATTGGGTTTTATGTTATTGGAACGTATGGAGGTGATTGAGGAGTATGATACGGCTTATATCCACCTTTCCCGGAACGATTTAAAACGTTTTAACTATGCACCAGGTGATACGGAAGGTTTTGTGAATTATCCGTTGGCCATAAAAGGGATTCAATTTACTGCTATCTTTATTGAAAAGGAGCCCGGGGAGGGAGTAAAGATCTCTTTTCGTTCAAAGGGAGCTTTCCCGGCAAATGAGTTTTCTGCCGCTCATTTTAATGGTGGTGGACATAAGAATGCTGCAGGTGGACATTTTCAGGGCTCCCTCCAAGAGGCATTAAAAACATTTAGACAACATTTGCCTGAGTATGCACAGCTGTTAATCAATGCAAAGGAGGTAGACGAATGAGTAGAGTTATGAAGGTTATGGTATTGTTTATTACGACGTTACTAGTTGTAGGAGGTTGTAGAGAACAAGCGCGGGAGTCGACGTCTGAGCGTTCTCAACCCAGCCAAACCCCTCAATCGATGGAGCAGGTAAACAGAGCTTTGGCCGAGAAAGATCAGGAAACAATAAAGAACTTCCTGCAGCGACGAGACTGGTCGATGGAACGAACCCCTACAGGTTTATGGTATCGGGTATTGGAACACCGTTCAGATGCCCGGAAGGTGACTTCGGAGAAACGAGTAACCTATACTTATCATACCCGCTTGTTAGATGGGACACTCTGTTATAGCTCTGATGAATCGGGCCCCCGGCAAGTGGAATTAGGTACTGCGCAACTTGTCCCCGGTATGAAAGAGGCTTTGTTATTACTTCATGAAGGCGATAGTGCTCAGTTTATTGTGCCTCCACATCTGGCTTATGGGTTGGTAGGCGATCAAAAACGAATACCTGCACGCGCCATCCTTTTTTATGCTATTCGGGTGCAGCAGGTAGCTCCTTAGCAAGTGCTATTTTTTTCGGCAATCTTTAGGCGGTGCTGTGCAGGCTTAATAACTTTTGTTATCTTTATCACTGGAACATTATAACTTACTTGAAAATGGTACTTTTGAAGCGCTGGGCTTTTCTGCTTTTAGGCTTGCTGGTGTGGGGTTGTCAGCAGTCTCCTTATCCCGGGTATGATAAAATTACGGATGATGTATATTATCAATTACTAAAGTTTGGTGAATCCACTGAGAAGGCTGAACAAGGCGACTACATTACAGCCGACATTGTGTACCAGACCCTGGATGATTCAGTTTTTTTTAAAGGTAGAAGAAAAGTGCATGTAGAGGCACCCGAATCGCATGGTAAAATCAATAGGTGTTTTATGATGTTAGCCGAAGGTGAGCAGGCCAACTTCATTATACCTACCGATGACTTCTTCCAGAAAACTCTTCAGACTCATAAACCTGCTTTTCTTGAACAAGATGAACAGATGAAAGTTAGCATTGAAATTTTGGAACTACAAACCTCTTACGATTATTTGAAAGAGAAAGAGGCATTTTTAAAATGGATTGAAGATTTTGGCGATTATGAAAGAGTGCTTCTGAAACAGTTTATTCAAGAAGAAGATATTCAGGTAGCTCCCTATAATTCAGGAATTTATCACATAAAGCTGGCCGAGGGAAATGGTGTCTCTGTTGAAGTTGGCGATACGGTTACCGTACACTTCGAAGGAAAATTCCTGAATGGAAAGTTTTTTGACTCAACAAAGCGTAGAAATCAGCCTTTTCAGTTTGTTTACGGACGGCGTTGGCAGGTTATCGATGGGCTTGAGGATGCTATCGGGCACATGACGGAAGGGGAGCATGCCCTGTTTATTATCCCTTCGGAACAGGCTTTTGGCGA
>JAWOEH010000217.1:0-2999 GCA_046482855.1 Bacteroidales bacterium
GTACCTAGTAATGTTACTTTCAATGTTTCCTCCCTCTTTGCATAGGTCAACAAAGATAGCAATTTAGCGCAATTGGCAGTGAAGGGAGGGGTAGAAATATACCGATGACCACACCAAAAAACAAGCAATTAAACTCAGTTACATTAGAGCAACTTTTATTTTGGTAATTACATAGTAGCACAAACAGATTACAAGCAATAAAATAAGCAGACAATAGAAAAGAAAAGCTGTATCGGAACCAGGAACGGTTACACATCAGGACATTCCTCACATCTTCTCAGGCTTTTTTCTATCTTTGCTTTTGCAAAAGATCCATTATGATAGACAAAATTCAATACATTGCCTTCGACGCCGATGATACTTTATGGAACAACGAGCCTTTTTTCCGGACTACCGAGGAGCAATTTGTTCAATTAATGCATGCTTACGGAGAACCAGAGGAGATCAAAAGCAAGCTGTTTGAAACCGAAATAGCCAATATCCCACTGTATGGATTTGGCATAAAGGGATTTATTTTAAGTATGCTGGAAACTGCCTCTCAGCTTGCAGGAAGCGATCTTTCCGAAAAGATGGTACAGGAAATTATTGCTTTTGGCAAAGAGATGCTTACCATGCCTGTGGAAGTACTTCCCGGAGTGCGAGAGGTTTTAAAAACAGTAAGCAATCGCTACCGCTTAATTTTGGCAACCAAAGGCGATCTTCTGGACCAGGAGCGTAAGTTGGAGAAATCGGGTCTACTCCCCTACTTCCATCACATTGAAGTGATGAGCGATAAAAAACGCGCCAACTACCAGGCCTTGCTTAAGCACCTGGATTGTAGCCCGGATAACTTTCTAATGATTGGCAACTCGCTGAAATCCGACATTCAGCCGGTTCTGGAATTGGGAGCCCATGCTTACCACATCCCACACCATACCACCTGGCAACATGAGGAGTTGGACAAACCGCTTACTCATCCTCGTCTAAAATCATTTCAATCCATTGGGGAAATTCTTCCTCTGTTGATTGATTAGTATCCCCGCACTTCAAGCCGAATGGAAAGGAACAGCAGGTACATCAATACCACCACTGCCAATACAGCCGATGGAATAGCTGCTTCGCGGCCGAAAAGCGCCAATGCCGTTACAACCGAAAAGCCTGAACTCTTGATAGTAAGTAACAGGGTCTGTGTAGTAATCAGATCCTTCCGCACTCCCAAACGCGGCATTATTATTTGATACAAGCTGCCAATACCAAAAGTCCCGGCAAGCAAAACAGCCGATACCAACAACAATATCTTAGGATCGGAGAAAAATACATCGCGGTTCATGCCCACAGCCGTAAATATGATAATGGCAAAGCCCCAGTCAACCACTTTTCCCCGAACTTTCTCCACCACCTTAAATACAGGCTGCAACAGCAGCAAACGTGAAATAACCAAAGGAACCATAACCAGTTTTATCATTAACCAAAAAAGCGCTATGGAATCAATGGACTCCCCTCCCGGAAAATAGCCGACCAGTGCTGGCGCGATAACAATAGAGGCCAGGAAGGCACCAAACACCCCAACAATGGAATAATTCAGATTGCCCTTAAGGATGCCCGAAAAGGGGATTACGGCCACTCCTGGAGGCGCGGCCACCACAACGACAAAGCCCATAAACAACTGTTCGTTAGGCATCAGCAACCAGGCTAATCCCAGTACAACAGCACCAAACACAAAATAATTCAGCAAGGTCCCTACCAGCATGGGTTTTAGCAACTTCTTCACCGGCCACAAGGCCTTACTGGCAATTCCTGTTGTGGCAAACACCATGGTGATGGCCAGAACATACATAGTATAATCTTTTATATAAACAGCTTTTTCTCCAAAGATAAAGCCCATAATCACAGCAAATACAAGAATGAAATTCCGGTTGAGAATGAATTTTCTTAAAAAATTTACTATCGTCATTTTAGTCAATTTAATGGTATGCAAAAAACATTGTACCTTTGGCGCCAGAAAAAACACCTTATGGCTGCAAAGATATATTTATTACCCACAACTTTGGGCGATTCTGACCTGGATTGGGTCATTCCTACACGAGTTAGACAACTGGTTAACGAAACCGACCACTATATTGTTGAAAATAATAAAACCGCACGCCGGTATTTAATCAAGGCGGGTATTGAGAAAAAAATTGATGATCTTCACTTTTACACACTCAATAAACGCACGCAACCGCACGAGGTGGAAAGATTTCTACAGGCCGCCATTCAGGGCAATAATATGGCGGTAATTTCCGAGGCTGGCACGCCCGGAGTGGCCGATCCCGGTGCCGATGTAGTTGCCCTGGCGCATCAAAAAGGCCTGCAAGTGGTACCCTTGGTGGGCCCCTCGTCTATTTTGCTGGCGCTTATGGCCTCCGGACTCAATGGCCAAAACTTCGCCTTTAATGGATATCTTCCCATAAAAAAAGGCGAGCGCATAAAAAAACTCCGCCAACTGGAGGCGCGCTCCAAATCCGAACAGCAATCGCAACTATTCATCGAGGCACCCTATCGGAACAATGCAATGCTGGCGGACATTCTGGAATGCTGCAAAGGGCAAACACTGGTTACTGTAGCTGCCGACATAACCCTGGAATCAGAATTTATTCGAACTTTACCGGTGGCTCAGTGGAAGAAAAACAAACCGGAGCTGCACAAACGTCCAGCCATTTTTATTTTGCATCAGCCCTAGCCGATTCCTCCAGCACCTGCAAGCTATTGGGGCCTTCGTTAAAAAGTAAATCCAGTATGGAAAGATTGGGAATGAACCCCTCCTTCTCGCTAAAAACCTGGAAATAAGCAGCCGGCGAAAACTGCCTGTCCAAATGCCAATCGACCTTGGGATGTAGCGTTTGTCGGAAATCCGCAAAGCCTTGCGTTGCCGCAAAATCAGTGTGTGCATGCAAAGTTGCATCAATGCCAAGCTGTTGGCACACCCACTCATGCAAGTAGCCATTAAAATCCAACAGATAGGTATATTTTGCCTCATA
>JAWOEH010000028.1:0-10592 GCA_046482855.1 Bacteroidales bacterium
TCGGTGAATTCGTACACCTGTTTTTCTCCATTCAGCGCCTTCTCGTAATGCTGGTCTAAAGAAACCGCGGGGGTGCCATCATTCTTATTGCAACCCAGCAGTTTTCCCTGCTTATCAAATACTTCAATGCAAAAGGGAAGTTCACGAGCTAGTTCTTGGTACAGGGCAAGCTCTTCGGATTGTTGCGCAAGCTGCAATTCAAGGTCTTGTATCTTTTGTTCCAGAGCTGAATGCGAATTTTTCATGGGTCGGGCTATTGGAGTGGTAATCTGCTATCCTTCAACAGTCAGATGAATACTATTGTTCAGGGTTTTTTAATTCCTTCACTGATATACGGATGTAGACATCTGATGTTACAACGGAAGCTGTTTCGTGAGAATTATAGGTACATTTTGTAAACAAATTTACTTCCGGTGTTTAAGTACAGTGTAACAATTAAAGAAAGGATATCATGACTGATTTTACAAATAAGGTAGTATAGATAACCGGTGGTTCAGGAGGAATTGGATCCACCGCAGCAAAAATGTTTGTCGATTTAGGGGCAAAAGTAATGCTTGTTGATATTGATGAAGACGCCTTAAAGAATGTTGTGAAGGAGATTGGCGAAGATAAGGCTGCCTATGTGGTAGCCGATGTGAGTAAGGAGAAAGAAGTAAAAAAGTATGTAGACGAAACAATTAAGAAGTTCAAGGGCATTGATGTGTTTTTCAATAACGCCGGTGTTGAAGGAAAAGTAAAGCCGTTGGATGAATATCCCCTGGAAGAGTTCGAGAAGGTGATTGATATCAACGTGAAAGGGGTTTACTATGGTTTGCGTCATGTATTCCCGCATATGAAGGAAAAGGGGGGAAGTATCATTATGACTTCATCAGTTGCCGGTATGATGGGCACACCCAACGTATTGCCCTATGTTACCAGTAAGCATGCGGTAGTAGGAATGATGAAATCGGCAGCTCAAGAGGGCGCCCCTCATAAAATCCGGGTAAATACCATCAATCCATCACCGGTGGATAACCGTATGATGCGTTCATTGGAAGAGGGATTTGCTCCCGAAGATGCCGAAGGTGCCAAAGCGGGCTTTGAGCAGTCAATTCCATTAGGCCGCTATGCTACTAATGAAGAGGTAGCCAATTTTGTACTCTTTTTAGCTGGCGACGAAAGTTCCTTTATTACCGGAACCATCAATCCTATTGATGGAGGTATGACAGCCTAGTAGTTATAAAAATACCTTTAAGATGAAAAAGAGCAGGTTGCATAAGCGCCTGCTCTTTATTGATCTTGTTCTTTCGTTTGAATGAGTTAGGAATTATAACTATTGGTTCTGTGGCCCATTTTGCGAGGGCCGCTTGTGCTCCACACGGTATAAGTCGGAACGTCGATCTTTCCGATTCCGCACACTTCCAAATTGATGTAGTTCGCGAAGCAGGTCGATATCTACATCGGCAATCAGAATCATTTCGGTGTTGGGGGTGGCTTCCGCTTTCACTCCATTCACCGGAAAGGAGAAGTCGCAAGGGGTGAACACCATCGATTGTGCATACTGAATATCCATGTTGTGTACTTTTGGCAGGTTGCCCACGCTTCCGGCAATGGCTACGTAGCACTCATTTTCGATGGCACGCGCCTGAGCACAGGCACGTACGCGCGAATAACCATTCTGTGTGTCGGTGAGGAAGGGGACAAACAGTATGTCCATGCCTTCGTCGGCCAGAATGCGGCTTAGCTCCGGAAATTCAATGTCGTAGCAAATGAGTACGCCAATCTTCCCACAATCGGTATCAAACGTTTGGATACCTCTGCCTCCCTGTAAGCCCCATACCTTTGTTTCGTCAGGCGTAACATGTAACTTTTCGAACGATTCAATTGCGCCATCGCGTTTACATAGGTACCCCACATTGTAGAGCTTGTTGTTTACCACCTTCGGCATGCTTCCGCTGATGATGTTGATGTTGTAGGAAATGGCCAGTTCCGAGAATTTTTGCGCCAGTTCATCGGTATGGGAGGCCAGCATCCGGATGGCTTGTGCCTCGCCCAAATGGTTGTATTTTGCCATCAGGGGCGCATTGAAGAACTCCGGGAAGAGGGCGAAGTCGGCCCGATAGCCTGAAACCGCATCGATGAAATATTCCGCCTGCTGCATCAGTTCGTCCACATCCTTGTACAAACGCATCTGCCACTGGATAAGCCCCAGGCGGATCACTTTTTTGACGTAGGTGGCTTTTTTTACCGGTTTTTCGTAATAGATATTGTTCCACTCCAGAATTACAGCATAATCGCCTGACTCACGATCTTTTCCCAGGTATCTTTTAAGAATTTTTGCCGGGTGGAAATCGTTGGACATCTGAAAATCGAGCACAGGATCATGAATCTCCTTTCGCCTGACTTTGGCAATGTACTCCTTGGGCGATAGCTGGTGGGCATATTTGTGGTAGTTGGGTATGCGGCCGCCAAAGACAATGCCTTTCAGATTAAGTCGTTCGCATAACTCCTTGCGGTAATCGTATAGCCGACGGCCCAGCCTTAATCCACGAAATTTTGGCCGGATGAAGACTTCGATGCCATAGAGTATATCGCCCTCCGGGTCGTGCGTGCCAAATCGCGAGTAGTCGGTGATTTCGTCGTAGGTGTGCCCGTTTTCGTATTTTTCGTAATCCACAATAATTGCGAGCGCACAGCCTGCCAGTTGGTTGTTTACTTTTATTACCACCTGTCCCTCCTTAAATTTGTCGACCAGGGTTTGTAGCTCTTTTTCTTCCCAATAATCGTGACGCATGTTTTCATACGCCTCCACCATGGCTTCCTTTAGTTCGGGGTAGTCGGCAGGTGTTAAAAATGTGAGTTCAATGTTTTCAATATCTTCCATATAACTATAATCTGTACCTATCATGGGTAAAGATAAACGATCTTCCCGAATATTGTTTATCGAGATTAAAAATACACTGCGAGAGTTGCTTTTATGGCTAACTTATCGTAGGTTTATTGTGTGTGAAGATCTTAACCAAATAACCCAATCCAAATGAAACGATCATTTCTGATTTTATCCATTGTTTGTGTTTTTGCAGTAAGCCATGCATTTTCTCAACTCAGTGTTACCAGCTACTCGATTCATGCGGTAGGTGTGAACACAAGCACTACAAAACAGATGACAGGGGAGTTGAAAGTGTTTGCCAATCGCGATTACGATGATTTGGTAATGGAGCTTTCGCTTAGCTACAATTTTGCCTCTTCCGATTATCATCGGTTTTCGGCAGGCTTTGGTATCAATGCGGTTCCTTTTGCCGAGGCCGAGCCATTAAATGCGTTCACTTTTCCTGTGCAATTGGAAGTATTTCCAATTCAGGTGTTTAAGCGCTTGTCGCTGGTTTTTGAAGTGGCACCTGAATGGGTTTTTGAAGATCCCATGAGACTGCGCACACTTTGGGGTTTGCGCTATAGTTTTGGGCAGAAGGAATAGCTGTTTTCTGCCTTCCCGGCTACTCTGATACCTTTATACCTCGTGTAAGAAATGATAAGCCCTGTTGACCGCTTGTGGAGATCATCACCGACTCAAAAACAGGTTCGTGATGGACGTTTGCTATTCCCCAGTCGAAAAGAAAGTTGGCTCCCGTTCCGCCGGTTTTATCCGTCTCTTCAATCACAATATCCATCGTTTCAAGAGGTTGTAAGGCAATGGGTTGGTTGAGGTAGGCGTTCAGTTTATCGCCTTTTGAGTTGTAATAGTCGGCCACAAACAAATACAATGTGTCGGCCGGTGATACGTTTCGCATACTTACTGTAACTGTAAGATTATAGGTTTTTTCCTCGTGCAGTTGATAGATTTGAGAGTATACAGGTAGGTAGGTCGTACCGGTATGTAGATCTTGCGGAACAGCCCGGTTTAATTCATGTGAATGTATAAGCTTTTTGTTATTTGGTTGGTTTTTATTGGTTGGCTTACAGGTAGTTAATAGCGAGAGTGTCAGGATGGATATGATTAGATAATTTTTCATTTCTGCTTTTTCGGTTCATTAAATTTGTTACGCATAAAGATACAAAAATATCAGCAATGAATATGGGTTATTTCAACTTGTAATAAAAGCATTGATGACTAATGTTTGATTGATTTAACTGTAAGGAGGAACGTAGTTTAGGGTGTTGTTTGCTATTAATTTTTTCTGCTTGAAAATTTATATTAATTGCTCCCGCTTGAAAGTGTAACGCAAAATAATAAGGGATACAATGGCCGCAATGAAATCCGCTGCCGGAAAAGCAATCCAAACACCATCCAGTCCAAGGTTGCCAATTTTTGGGAGGATAAGGATCAGGGGTGTAACCAGTAATACCCACCGTTGTATAGCCAGCAGAAAAGCTTGTTTCGCCTGGCCCATTGCCTGGTGAATGCCCATGGCCATGGTGCTTACACCCATGAGCCACATCATCATCACCACAATCCGCAAAGCACGCGGCCCTTGCTCCAGCAGCTCCTGTTCATTTGTGAAGAGCAGGAAGATTTGACGGGAGAAAAGTTCAAAAAGAAGAACTGCCACGGCTCCATATATCAGCGAATACTTGATGACCAGCTTTACCGTGTGTTTAACCCTTTCGTATTTGTGGGCTCCGTAGTTGTAGCCCACAATGGGTTGCATCCCTTGATTTAATCCAAATAAGGGCATGCCAAAGAAAAGGGTGGTTTTGTAGATAATACCAAAAATGGCAATGGCCGTATCGCCTCCCAGCGCTCCCAGGGTGTGGTTGAGCACAATATTGGCAAAACTACTGGACGAGCGCATACCAAATCCCGACAGGCCTATTGACAGGGAAGGTTTTAGGATGTGTTTCTGAAGTTTTAAGTAGCGTAGTTTAATGGAGATAATGCTTTTTGAGCTGGCAAAATACCTGATAAGATAGAGCAGGGTGGTAAATTTTCCTGCAATTGTAGCCCAGGCAGCTCCTTTTATTCCCATATCCAGCGGAAAAATAAAGAGGTAATCGAGCAGTGTATTAACGGCTATTCCCAAAAGCATGGCAATCATCGCATCACGGGCAAATCCTTCGGCCCGCAGGTAGTTGTTGGTGCCTACACAAAAGGGGAACCATAACATCCCGATAAACACTATCTGACCATAGTCGTGTGCATAGGGGAGGATGGTTGCGGTGGCGCCAAAGGCCTGCATAATCGGATCGGTAAATAATAGCCCTATGGTGCTGAAGAGAATGCCTGTCAAGATGATGAGAAGAAAGCCGTTTCCGGCAATGGCATTGACTTCACGAACATCGCCCTTGCCCAGTTTGCGCGAGATGAGGGTGGAGGTGCCAATGCCTATCAAATGGGCAAATGAGGAGATAATGGCAATAATAGGCAGCACAATGGCAACTGCTGCAATGCCCACCGATCCAACGCCGCGACCTACAAATATGGTGTCGATTACATTGTAGATAGCATTGGCAAACATGGCCACCATCGAGGGTAACGACAAGCTAATGAGCAGTCGGCTGATTTTGGTGCTTCCCAGTTTGGTGTAATTGTCGGCCATGTATTGTTTTTTGGTTTTGCAAAGATATAAAACACGTTTGGCTACTTATGACAATATGAAATGATTATGGTTTGCTAAGATTTCATCAATCCTATTAAAATTGGCTTTTTTAGGTCATCACATTTTTCAATTGTTTAACGAGAACCCGATACCGCGGCATGCACTAATTATGCTCTGAGGTTCGCCTTTGCTTGCCGGGGTTGATTCTGGTGTTTTGTTCTTAATTAAAACAGGAGATTATTTTGCTTCTCTTGCTTTCTTCTCCATGGGCAGTATGCAGGTGTAGACAAACCGATTTACAGGCGTAGGTACACCATATTGTTTGCCTAACCTGACCACAGTACCGTTTTGGTACTCAATTTCTGAAGGACGATCATTTAGCACATCTCGGGTAAGCGATGAGGCAGAGTGGTAGGGGAAGGTATCGATGAACGAAATTGTTCTCTCCAGAAAGGTATCCGGTATGGTCACCCCTGCCTTTTGCGATAGGGCAAACACCTCCTCAAGCAATTCTATCATGAGCTCACGTGTTTCAGGCAGTTCCCGAAGTTCGCCATAGGTTGTTCGGGTTACGGCAAGCAACCCACTGATGCAAATGGTTATGAATTTTTTCCATAGCTCTGCAGTTATGTCATCGGCAACTTTCGATTTGATGCCTGCTTCGCTGAAGAGCGATTGTAGTTTTTGTGTGTCGGCAGATCTTTCCCGATGAAATTCACCAAAAACAATGGTAGGTGTCACCCCTTTGTGTTGGATTACTCCCGGGGCCTTTACCAGGCTGATGATGCGACACAAACCACCCAGTATTTGCGTTTTCGGAACATGTTGGCTTACTTCATCAGCTGCCATGATGCCGTTTTGGAGGGGAAGAATACGGGTATGATCATGCATGATAGCAGGCAATTCAGGAGCCACTTCCTTTACTTGCCAAGCCTTTACGCCTAAAATGATGAGGTCGGCTTTGCCTAGTTCCGCTATTGTGTCCATTGCATGGACTTTGGGCAGATGGAAATCGCCATCAACCGATTGCACTTGGAGCCCGTTTTCTCTTAAGGCTTCCAGATGCGCGCCTCTTGCTAAAAAGCTCACCTGGTTTCCTGCTTGTGCCAATTTGGCGCCAAAATACCCGCCAACGCCTCCGGTACCGATGATTGCAATATGCATATCCCTTGTTTTTTAGTAGATTAAAGATAAGGTCTTTTCTTTAGATTTGAAAAGAGCCTGTTTCGATTGTGCATCCAAAAGCTTTGTTGCTTTATTGCACACTTATGTTCGTACACTTGTTTATATAAAAAAGACCGCCCTTTTTGGGGGCGGCCTTCTTTTGGTTTAATCTTTTTAGAAACCCATGCCAAACTGATGCCAGTATTGGTGTTCCAGCTCTTCCCAGCGCAACATGGTAGCGCCTGTAAAGTCGCGTGTATACTTATTGAGCAGTGCTTCTGCTTCCTCTTTCTTGCCTTCTTCTAACAGTTGTGCTACGCGTGCTTCCAGGTTGGCGGTTTCGTCGGTAGCTTTTTGTTCAAAATAGTGCACTTCCTCCATCATGCCTTCGCGTGTGGTTTGCCAGGCTACTGTGGCCAGTTTGTTGGCTTTACGGTACTGCCAGATGGCTGCATCTTCGCGGTAGCGCTTCTGTCCACAATAGTTAAAGCTTTCGGGCAGTTCTGTAGTGCCTGAATAGATGGGGATTCGGGGACTCTGGGCAGGGTTGTCGAAGGAGAACCAAGCCTTGCCGCCAATTTCGTCCGGCATCCAGTCGCGCAACTGGATGATTTGCGAATAGCTGCACCACGAAACGGCCACGGTACGTTGATACTCAATGGTACCTTCGTTCAGGTAATTGTAGGCATTGCGTGTGTTGCCTGTGGGCCATGGATGGGCAATGGGCGAAATTATGGTGTCCTGTCCAATCACTTCCCGGTCGTCGTTGTATTTTTTCTTGATGACCTTCAGGTTTTGAGTCATGTCGTACTTTGTACCTTCGTATGTTTCGCGGTAAAGTGCCATCACGTCGTGTACGCTTACTTTTTGGTCGGGTTTTACCGAAAATGGCAGCTCATCGGCTTCGTAGCTCAGGTTTTTGGAGGGTGCCAGTGCATTCAAAATAAAAAAGTCGCGAATGGCAAAAGGCTTGTCAACACCACCATACACTTCCCAAAATTTGAAAGGCTTCTTGCCGTCCCACATCTCTAAGCGTTTGGCAGCTTTGAATACATTGTCCGAGGCCATGAAGTAATCGGGGTTGTCTAAGTCTAACTTAGCAATACGAGAGATGTTGGCTGACACGCCCACATGATCGTCGGGGATTCTTTGGGCAGCCCACACACCGCCAATTTTGTCGGGGCCTTCGCCGAAAATCTCCATCTGCCACACCTCTTTTGTGTCGGCAATGGTTATGCATTCGCCCCAATCGCCATAGCCATATTCTTTAATGAGTTTGCCAATCAGCTTAATGGCTTCGCGGGCAGTGGTGCAACGTTCTAAGGCAATACGCTCCAGCTCTTCAATCTGAAACATGCCTGCTTCGTTCACCAGTTCTTCGGGGCCTACAATGGTGGTTTCGCCTATGGCCAGTTGCTTTTCGTTTAAGCATGGGTAGGCAGTATTGAGAAAACTGTAGGTCTCTTTTGCCTGTGGAATCTCACCTACTTTGGTTACTTTGCGTTGGTCCCAGGGGTTTTCTGTTTTTAGCAGACCCTTGTATATGGCCGTTACCGTGTCGTTCTCATACGTTTGTGCGGGCTCTACTGTCACCCAGGTGCGGTAGCGGCCGTCGCAGGTGTGGCTTGTAATTACCGAGCCATCGGTGGAAGCTGCCTTGCCAACCAGAATGCTGGTGCAACTCTCGCCAAAATAGGGATCATTTTTCTGTGCCAAAACATTTTGGCCATTGCTCAGGTGATGCGTGAGCAAGAGTACAATCAGAAGGGATAAGCGTATCGTTTTCACGTTTTAAAAGTTTAGTGGTTCAAAAATATCTTTCTGTTAGATGATTAACAATGCTATTGGTTTAGTAGGCACATCTAAACTTTTGCCGATAAAACTAGTAGAGATATAGGATAAAATTCCTAACATTTATCAGGGATTGATGAAATCCTTAAGGCAGACTCGAATTGTACGCCGGGATATGAACCTTTCTTGAGAGATGAAACCAAAGCGAGGGAACTGTCAGGGTACTTCGCTCATTTCTCCTTTAGATTAACCCCGACTTAGATAGCCTGCCCCGAACTTGCTTCGGGGAAGTTAAACTTTTGAAAAAAGCTTTACTGAATCTTCGTTGCTGTCGGAGACAGGGATTATTCATGAATAATCCGGGCTAAACGTGTTAATCCAAATTTCTCCGGACAATAGTGGATTAATTTATATATTTTCTGGTATTTGTTTGGGCAGCTCTTTTTTTGTTTGGCAAGATCTGCAATTTCCCGGCGCGTACTGAAAACAATTTGCTAATTTTACTTTCAAACAGATCTTGATAAAAATGGATTCATTAACTCCCCAACAACTGATGCAGCAAAGGGCCTATATTGGTCGGGTAAACAAAGTAATTGACTACATTATGGCGCATCTGGACGAGGATTTGTGCCTGAATGAACTGGCCAGAGAGGCTTGCTTTTCGCCTTTTCATTTTCATCGGTTGTTTTCGGCTCTGGTAGGTGAAACGCTCAATGGGTTCATCCGGCGCAAGCGCGTGGAGAAAGCCGCTGCTTTGTTGCTTGACAAACCTGCCTGGCCGGTTAGCGAAATTGCCTCTTTTTGTGGATTCTCGGGTAACAGCGCCTTTTCGCGGGCCTTTAAAGAGGATGTGGGCATGAGTGCAACTGCCTTTCGTAACGGGGGCTACAAACAATTTAGCAAGAATCGTAAACTACATAGCAAAACAGGTAAATCGCCGCTGGGTGAGGATGGCTACATTCGCATTGAAGATGTTGAACAAATAAATCAAATTGCCATGAATCACATTGAGATTAAAGAGATGCCTGCCATGCATGCTGTGTATGTGCGACATACAGGCCAATTCGACCAAATTGGGAAAGCTTACCAGCGCCTGATGCAATGGGCAGGACCAAGAGGTTTGCTGAAGGAGGGCAGCAAGACGGCCACGGTGTACCACGACGATCCGAAGGTAACGGAGATTGAGAAGTTGCAGCAAAGTGCCTGCCTGATTGTTGACGGACCTGTTGAGGTAAGCGATGAGGTGGGCAAGTTGGAAATTGCTGCCAGCCCATGTGCCGTGGGGCGCTTCGAAATTCTGCCCACCGGATTTACAGAGGCCTGGGATTCCATGTGTCGCTGGATGGTGCAAAATGGTTATGAGGCTGCCAATTTACCCCCTTATGAGCTGTACCATGCCGACTGCCACAACCACCCCGAAGGGAAGTTTGTGCTGGACATTTGTATTCCGGTAGAGAAAAATTAAATCGAAGACCCCGCTACTGCAGTGGGGCTTTTTGTTTCAGATAGCTTCTGAAAGATTTTTTTTGAAGCAGAGTAGCTGCTACTGTGTTTTCAGAGGCGGTCGGGCATTGATATGTTACAACTGTTTGTTTATCTCTAGAGGATTTGTTTGTTGAGTAGCTATGATAAGTAATTTTCTTATTTTCAGTAATGTTTAGTTGAGAAGTTGTTTGGAAGTTGACGGTTAACGGTTTTGTGTTCTTGGTGTAATCTCTTATCTTGTAAGGGTTTTATGTGATTGGTTTGTGAGGTTTATTTGTATTGCGTAATGGTTCAGTGTAGTCAATTGTTGGAATTGAATTTACTGCTGATTTGAGCAGGCTGTGTACAAGAGGAGCAAAGTCATCATGTGGAGCATGGAAATTATCAGCAGAAAAAGATGTAATTCAACCAGAGAAAATTGTTTTCGGTATTTTTTAAAAAACAACTTATGAAAAAACAAGGTAGTGTTATTTTAACCGTTATGCAAGTGGGGTGTGTTAAAATACATGCAATTAGTTCGTAATGACTTGTGGCTTTCGATTGGAATAGGGTGTTCCGTTAGAGAGAATCGAAAAAAAATCCCCCGCCCCACCAAAAGCGGGGGATTTTTTTTCGATTCTCTCTAACGGAACACCCTAT
>JAWOEH010000046.1:0-38490 GCA_046482855.1 Bacteroidales bacterium
GACGGACCCCCCCGGGCTCGAGCACGGCATCTCGTGTCAAAAACCGTAATTGATGGTCCACCAAAGCGGAATGCCTCCCCGAAGAGGTAGTCGAACACCTCGACGGAACGATTGCAGAGGTCTCTGGCACGGACGGCCTCCGCCCCAACGTCCTCCTCACGGCCATCGGCATTTCCGTCACGCTCACCGAGCGGTGAATAATTAAAATAAATCGCACACTAAAGAGAGCAATTGATTTTCCTCACACCCCTGTCTGCACGTGAGGCTTGCAGGATATAGAAATATGGCTGCGGCAAACAGCATTTGAAAAAAACGGGCCCTGTAAGGGCCGCAAGCGAAAGCACAGGGCAACGCCCTGTCAAACAACCCGCACAGCCCAATCGCTTCAACTACCGGCGTTGCCAAATTTTAGCTGCTGCATGAAGCGAAATACAAAAAATGGGTTCTATGGAGGGCAGTAAAGACGAGATTAATCGCTCCTCGATTGTTATTTTTCACTAAAAAGTACAGGAAACACAAACCGAATCATAGGTATAAAGTTTCGTCATCGGTAGTTATTGGCTAAGAGCAGAAATAAGAATTTACTAAATAAAACATGCTTTTGTCATTAAATCCGTCTGGCAGGTTTCAGATTAAAAAACAAATGAAGAATCGTAGCAAAGCGCAGCTTAACGAAGTTTAATTCAAAAAGGGTGCAAAAGAATAACCGTTTTTCGCTATTGCGCAAAGAAAAATTCGTTCAGCTCATAAATATCCTGGGCGGTTAAATCCGATTCGAAATCGAAGAAATGGTTAATCGCATCCAGCAACTCCTGATAGGAAATCGTTCCATCACTATCGGTATCCAAGGATTTAAACTTCTCCGGAATCTCCGTTACCGAACCTTGGGTATACATATTCGTTCCATGGCTCAGAGGTATCATATAGGCTTCGGAACGATTCACAGCAGTAAGATCATAGGGAAGTTCATCAACCACCTCTTCGGCAGTCATGCTTCTACCCTTATCGTCTACAATACTGCCCGGGAATGTACTGGGCTCTTCGTCCAGATAATCGGGTACGCCATCGTTATCTTTATCCAGAGGGCAACCGGAATCGCTTACTGCAACCCCTGAAGGAGTATTGGGACAATCGTCATACAAATCCAACACCCCGTCGTTGTCAGTATCGGCAATCAAATCGTAACTAAACTCTCCGGAAATATCGGCAAAGTACTTCTCCATAATAATGGTTTCATCATCCGAGAAAAGATCCAGGTTCAGGGTAATATAGGTCAACGAAAACATATCGTTCATATTATCACCGATACGTTCGGAGGTATTCTCCTTGCTAATATTGTCAATATCGTCGGTAAAAGTATAGTGCAGAGAGGTTCCCAGGCGAAAGGTCACCCGATCATTCATGGGAAAGTCGAGACCTGCATCTACAACTACTCCCATGCTATTTTTGTTGTATTTCCCCCGGCCATAAAGATCCATGTCGCGAAGATCGGTCTCATATTCGTAATCTCGTTCAATGATGGTACCGCTTTGCGTTCGAATGGTTCCATCGGGGTGATAAAAATAATCCTCACCGGTACCATCAAGGCGCAAATCCGTTTTCGAGTTAAAAGAGAAGTATTCACCGCCTAACGAAATAAAGGGGCGTACCTTGTCATCACCTTTAATCCAGTGACCAAAATTGTATTCAAAACTGACACCCACATCAAAAATGGTACTCTGAAAATTGGTATTTGAGTGAGCCAGCGAAATTCCGGGTTCCAAGGGCTTATAGTTTCGTTCCACACCCGTAAGCGTGCCTACGATAATAAATATATTTCCCCGGAAGTAATGCATCTTATCGATATACTGATAGATATTAAGGCGTATCGAAGGCTTTCCACGAAGTAAATTCTTGGTATCGTTATCCAGCTCACCAAAGTAAGTGGCAATACCCGGCCCGATACCCAGCACAGGCATATAAACAGGATTGGGTACTTCTACCTCTTCAAAAAGGAGAGCTTCATAGCCTCCCTGGGCATTTACACGTGATGCTGAAAGAACAAACAGTACCATGGCAAGGAGAGTAAAACAAAGTGTAGAGCGAAATCTCATTAGCGATACCATTTATGATTTGTTATCATCAAAGCTTCCTGCACAGTTATTCGCTGTCCGTCATTGTAGGCCGAAACAAAGGCGTCGTTAATGGTAGTCGTATTCCATATATGTACACGGTAATCGCGTGCGGATTTATAGATATCAAACGAACCTACCGAATACTTCCGCCACCCTTCATGAAACTCTGTGCGTACTTCTTTATCCAGGTTGTATTTACGAAAATAACGTTCAATATTAATGGGCCGATGTCCGGCGGCAATTTGCACACGGTAATAAATCCCATTCTGTGGTTCCAACACCTGGTTGGTGCCTTCCACTTCCTGTGCCAGCATACGTTTGGCCTTTTCGGCAATTTCAATTTTCACCTTACCACCCGAAGATGGCGGGGTGTACGAATCTTCGAATGAAACTTCCGAAATCAAGGGCTTGGGTGTACTCAGCAGACTGGCCACCTGATTGTCGCCAATATCTTCCAGGTTCACATCCTCCTGTTCAATAGTAATACTTTGGGTAGAGCGATTTACAATATACGAGAACTGGCCATTGAGCTCTGGCTTTTGTGTTTCGGCTGTTTCCGGAACAAGTTTATAGCTAACAGTAAAATAGGGTTCAGCAGGCAAATTCATCCACAGGAACTTTACCGTATTATCTTTAAAACTAAAAATGGCCTCCTTAGTATCTATCTCTTTGGCAACATATCCCTGAGGCACAGCCTCCTCAATCTTGGCAAATTTCTCTTTATCTCCTTTAAACACCAGCAAGTTCACGCGGTAAGCTTCCTCGTCGGCAACTTTATAGGGCACCTGTCGCAAACAGCGCACTTGAGCCGAGGCCATAGCGGGCGCCGGACGTTCAAGGTTACGAAAATCAGCAATATCAACAATCAGTTCCGGAGCTACATTAGCCGATGGCGTAATGGTGATATTCTGAGGAGCCAGTTCCTTATGCATACGCTTATTATCAGCAATATAGGAAAACTTCCCTCCCAGGTCGAATTGCCCTTTCAGGCGTTCATCAACTTTAAGTTTATAGGTTATGGCAAAAGAATTTTCATCCGGTAAGCGCAGCCACAAAAACGTGAGCTTCTGATCTTCAAAGCTAAAGTCAGCATTTTGCGGATCGACAGCTTCGGGAGTAAGTCCCGGAGGAAGTTCTTGTTGAAAGCGGGCAAAACTGGAAAGATCCTCTTTCTCCAGTTTAATTTCCACCATCAGCTCCTGGCCGGCTTCAATCTGCGTAGCTGCATCCATCGATAGATTGACGTTTCCTGCAAAAAGAGCACTCAATACCAGCAGCACCAGAAAATTGAATACGAGCATTAACTGCTTGAACATAGCCTTTGTTTTTCAGCGTTACCGTTTAAAAATACGCAAATTGGGAAAGATTCACAAATATCACAAAAAAGTTATTAACAAATCGAGCCTTAAACACCCAAATTGTTAATAACTTTTGTCTGTAACGTCATTTTTTTAAAAATTAGGACTTAACAGGTAGTTGGCATAAAAATCATTTATTACCGCTACTGCCTCTTCGGCAGTATCCACTAACTGGATCAAATCCAGATCTTCCTCCTTAATATTATTTTCTCTTTCGAGCATGGTATTCTTTACCCAATCCAGCAGTCCCGACCAATATTCAGTGCCTACCAAAACAATGGGAAACTTCCCGATTTTATCAGTTTGAATCAGCGTTATGGCTTCAAACAGCTCATCAAGGGTGCCAAACCCACCGGGTAAAACAATAAACCCTTGGGCATACTTCACAAACATAACCTTACGAACGAAAAAATGGTCGAAATTAATGAGCTTATCAGGGTCAACAAACAGGTTCCCTGACTGCTCAAAGGGTAAATCAATATTTAATCCTACTGATTTTCCCCGGCCTTTTTTGGCGCCCATATTTCCGGCTTCCATAATTCCCGGGCCGCCGCCTGTAATCACACCATAACCATGCTGCGTAAGCTTAAAGGCAATATCTTCGGCCAATTTAAAATAGGGATTATCGGGCTTTGTACGTGCCGAACCAAAAATCGATACACATGGGCCAATTCGTGACATCTTCTCATAGCCCTCAACAAATTCGGAGATTACCTTAAAAATCGACCATGAGTCGGAGGTTTGAATTTCATTCCAATCGCGATTTTGAAAAGCCGACTTTATCTTATCATCATTTTCACTCATCTTTCATTCTAAAAATTGGTTCCTACAACGAAGATAGTTATTTTTCTTCACGATGGGCTTTAAGCTCGTGTTTTAAGTACTGCGCTGTATAACTTTCCTCATACGTAAGCAGTTCTTCAGGGGTGCCTGCAAAAAGAATTTCGCCGCCTTCCTGGCCCCCCTCTTTGCCAATGTCGATAATATGATCAGCCACTTTAATCACATCCAGGTTATGCTCAATGACAATAACCGTATTTCCTTTATCTACCAACGAATTGAGCACGCCCAACAACACATGAATATCCTCAAAGTGCAGGCCTGTTGTGGGTTCATCGAGGATGTAAAGCGTTTTCCCTGTATTTTTCCGCGCCAGCTCGGAGGCCAGCTTCACCCGTTGCGACTCACCGCCTGAGAGGGTCGTACTGGGTTGCCCCACCTTCACGTACCCCAAACCTACCTGTTGCAGCATCTGCATCTTTTGGTTGATGGCCGGAATGTGCACAAAAAATGAAACGGCCTGATTGATGGTCATTTCCAGTACATCATTAATCGTTTTCCCCTTATAGGTTACCTCCAGAGTTTCACGATTGTATCGTTTGCCACGGCAATCCTTACACTGCACATATACATCGGGCAAAAAATTCATCTCAATGGTCTGCACACCTGCGCCTTTACAGGTCTCACAGCGCCCGCCTTTCACATTAAAGGAGAAACGGCCGGCTTTGTAGCCTCGTATTTTGGCCTCGGGTGTCTGTTCAAAAAGCTTGCGAATATCAGAAAACACGCCTGTGTAGGTCGCCGGATTCGATCGGGGTGTGCGCCCCAGCGGTGCCTGATTGACCTCAATTACCTTATCGATAAGATCAATACCTTCGATGGTTTTATAAGGCAAAGGCGCCTGATTCGACTTATAGAAATGACGGCTTAAAATAGGATGCAAAGTAGCATTAACCAGAGACGACTTCCCACTTCCCGAAACGCCTGTTACACATACAAATTTCCCCAGAGGAACAGCCAAATCCACATGTTTCAGATTGTGCCCGTAAGCTCCTTTTAATACAAGTTGCTCTCCATTGCCCTCACGTCGGGTGGCAGGAACGGCAATGCTTTTCTCTTCGCGCAGGTACTTAGCCGTAAGGGTATCACGCTTAAGAATATCAGCCGGCGTGCCAATAGCTGACACTTCGCCTCCATGCCGACCGGCAGAGGGGCCCATATCCACAATGTAATCGGCCTGAAGCATCATATCCTTGTCATGCTCCACCACAATCACCGAATTCCCTGCATCACGCAATTGCTTAAGGGAGGCAATCAATTTGTTATTATCCCGTTGATGTAGGCCAATGCTGGGCTCATCAAGTATATAAAGTACATTTACCAATTTGCTGCCCACCTGTGTTGCCAGGCGTATACGCTGGCTCTCGCCGCCCGACAAACTCCGTGAAGTCCGATTTAGCGTCAGGTAGTCGAGGCCTACATCCAGCAAAAAAGTTAACCGCTCGCGTATCTCCTTCACAATTTCATGTCCGATACGCTGTTGCCGATGGGACATACGGCTCTCAATATCCCGAAACCACTCCCGCAATGCCTTTATATCCTTTTCGGCAAGATCGGCAATGGTCTTTCCATCAATCTTAAAGTGCAAAGATTCCTTTTTAAGCCTTCCTCCTTGGCATTCGGGACATTTAATATGATGAATATAATGGTGCGCCCAATGCTTATTCTTCTTTCCCTCGCTTTCGCGAATCTGGTTAGCCAGAAAATTCACAATCCCATCAAAGCTCAAGACGTAATTCGAGGAGTCGCCAAGGGGTGTATTTACCAGCTTAAAGCTCTCTGGCGAACCGTACAAAATTGTTTGTAATGCTTGCTCAGGAATCTCTTTTATGGGCGTATCCAGTGTAAACTTATACTTATGCGCAATGGCCTCCAATTGCCAAAATATCAACACATTCTTATATTTCCCCAACGGGGCGAGTCCGCCCTTTCGAATGCTCAATGCCTCATCCGGAATAATCTTCTTGGCATCCACCTCCTGTACAGAACCCAGGCCATTACACCGTGGACAGGCACCCTGAGGCGAATTAAAAGAAAAAGTATGCGGGGCCGGTTCATTGTAGGCGATGCCTGTGGTAGGACACATAAGCTTTCGGCTGTAATAACGTACAGCTTCCGTATCGTAATCCAATAGCATAGAAACCCCCTTGCCTTGTTGCATAGCAGTTGAAAGGCTGCGCTGTAAACGCTCTTTATCTTTGGCATTTACCTTCAACTTATCCACCACCACTTCGATATAATGAGTCTTGTAGCGGTCCAGTTTCATCCCATAGGTAATTTCACGAATTTCGCCATTCACCCGTACATGAAGGAAGCCTTTCTTGCGAATCTGCTCGAAGAGTTCCTTATAATGTCCCTTTCGCCCTTTAACAAGAGGAGCCAATAACCACACTTTCTTCCCCTCATACTGCGACAATATCAGATGAATGATCTGCTCGTCGGTATAGCGCACCATCTTTTCGCCGGTTTCATAGGAATAGGCATCGGCTGCACGTGCATATAGCAAGCGCAGAAAATCATATACTTCCGTTACCGTTCCTACAGTGGAACGGGGATTTTTATTGGTCGTCTTCTGCTCAATTGAAATTACCGGACTCAACCCACTGATCTTATCCACATCAGGGCGCTCCATATTTCCAATAAACTGTCGGGCATAAGCCGACATGGTTTCGATATACCTGCGTTGTCCCTCGGCATAAATCGTATCAAAAGCCAGCGAAGATTTTCCGCTTCCGCTTAATCCGGTTATTACCGTCAATTTATCGCGAGGAATAGCTACATCGATATTTTTCAGGTTATGAACACGCGCACCCAAAACCTGCACTTGCGCGCCTTGATTATGCGACGGTTCGTGTTCCTGCTTCTTTTTTGTACTCATTTTGTATTATCTCCTTAACAACGAAGTATCAGACAAATGATAGGAAAGAATTGTTTGATCGAGACGATACCCTTCTTTAGGAATTTCTATCTGATAACTTTTTCCATGCGGGTTCTTCAAAAAAGAATCGCGCAGCCATGGATTAAAATATTTCAATATCTTATAATTAATGCCAAACTCTTTGGCAAAATCGGCAAAACTTGTCACCGAAG
Source organism: Bacteroidales bacterium (assembly GCA_046482855.1). Lineage (GTDB taxonomy): Bacteria > Bacteroidota > Bacteroidia > Bacteroidales > UBA12077 > CAYVSF01. The sequence goes on from JAWOEH010000046.1 coordinate 7,403, forward strand.
TATCAACGCTTACCGTATAGGTAGGTATCGGATAATAAAGATCTGCTGGTCGCAGATGAAAACCGTATCGTTCGGGTTGTTGCAGAATAATCTTCAGGGCAATGGCCCGATAGAGATAACGTGAAGTCTCTTTATTCAAGAGTAAATCGTAATAAGTCCTCTCTTTCTGTCGATTTACCTGCCGGAGTAACCCGTTTCGTCCCATATTGTAGGAAGCAGCGGCCATGGTCCAGGAACCAAAAAGTTCGTGGGCATCATGAAAATAGGCACAGGCCGCTTTTGTGGACTTTTCAAAATGGTAGCGTTCATCCACTTCTTTGTCCACCTCCAACCCATAATCGCGGGCAGTACCTTTCAGAAGCTGCCAAATACCCACGGCACCTGCGGGCGAAACAGCATTCGTCAGGTCGCTCTCCACCAATACCAGGTACTTGAAATCATCCGGAATACCTTGCTCCTTTAATATAGGCTCAATAAGTGGGAACCAACGATTGGCCCGCTTTATCAACAATAAGGTTTTGGATTGCCAATAGGTATTTATGAGCAACTCCTGATCGAGTCCCTCTTTCACATCAAAATACTCAACCGGCACACGCTCTTGGGCAAAATAGAGGGTATCAGGTAAGCTAAGCGAATAAATCGCATAGTCGCGACGAAAATTTCGTTCGTGGGTATCAACCACTTCTTTCTCTCCGGGTGTAAAATAACTAAACAATCCCCCTCCAATAATGAGTAGCAATAATACCAATCCCCCTCGTTGCCATTGCTTTGGGGCGCGTCCCCTTTTTCTATCTTCTATTCTCAACATCTCTCCCTTTTAGTAGCTATACAAAAATACGAATATAAGGTTGCAAAGATAGGGAATCTTATGACGAAAAGAAGTATTAAAAGGATAAAGCAAAGCCAGTTTGGAGGGCAAATTCATAAGGCCGTGAACGCGTTTCAAACCCACGATTAACAGGTTTTACAAAAGAGGAAAAAGTGGGTTGTATGCGGAATTCAAAACCTGTGCGCAAAGGGAAAGCATAAGCTATGGCAACAACTCCTTGCAAGCCCCAACGCGAAAGATTCTCCGCTTCAGCCATCTTCTGCCGCTCTCCCTGGTGTTTTAACGACAAACTATTACCAATTAACAAGCTCATATTCATACCTGCAACCACTTCAACGTGTCCTTTATGGGCTTTCCCTAAAACGCGATACTGAAAATGCAGCGGAAAAGAGACATAATGGTACACTTGTTCCACCTTGTTGTCGAGTTGCAGGAATGCATCGGAATTATTGTTTAAGTTGAATTTATTGCGGGAAGCATAATCCAGCCGTACATGCACATTATCTTCAAGGAAATAACCTGTATTTACAGCAATAGGTCCCGAGGAAGATAAAAGTTGGTACTGGTTATCAGGCACCATTCCCAGCGTTTGATAGGCTTCGTTTACAAAAGCATTCAGATGATTCAGCTGCTGCCCCATCCGGTGATAGGCAACTCCCGATTTAACCGACAGGCGAGAGGAGAGTTGATAGCTCAGGTGAACGCCTCCGGCATAAGAGGCCAGCCCTTGCTCAACCCCATTATAAAAGCGCACTTGTTGGTCAACTGTTCCCGTGGCACTGGAAAGAAAACGATACGAATAAGTGGGTGCCACATACCCCGACAACTTTAATCGCCGCTTATCGAGTAAGGGAAGTCGTTGAGGTTCATCCTTAGTGGGCAATTGACTGGGTTCGGTTGTTGCTAAAAAAGCTTTTGGGGACGATCCGGTTTGAAATTGCATGGGCGCCCTGCGAAACAACGGCGCTATAGGAGTGGATCGTACAGAACCCTCTTTTTCTCTGACGAAGGGCGCTGTTGCTTTTAATGAGGTAACTGCCACAACAGATTCTGCAGCTTTTGTATCCGGGATAAAATTCTGTAGCAAACGTCTTTCTTCTTGATAGTGTGCACGCTTTAGCTGACCAATTGATTGCTGCGTAGAAGCAAAATCAGGAGAAGGGCCCACAAGCCACCACAAGGAAAACCCGATAATCAATACCACCGAAGCGGCTGCGCTCAACCAGGCAATGCGCTTCCGGCGTAACCGGCTCCGTCGCCCCGAAAGCTCCATTGCAACATTGGCCCATACCTCATCTCCCGGCACCTGCTTATAAGTAGCCAACTGTTGTTTAAATATGTCGTCCATTCGTTTCATTGCCCTCTATCCTATTTGCTCTTTCACCTGGTAGTACGCCCGTACTTTCTCTTTTAAAATTTCGCGTGCACGCGAGAGGTTCGATTTTGAGGTGCCCTCCTTTATGCCCAACATCGCACATATTTCTTTATGCGAATAGCCTTCAATAGCATACAAGTTAAATACCATCCTGTATTGCGGGGTAAGCTCCTGAATCATAGCCATCAAATCCTTAGCCGCCAGCTCTTGGAATACGGTAGCGTCCTCCGGTGCATCGTAATCTTCAAGGGGATAAGCCTGTAAGGAGTGTAAGTACCCTTTACTTCGAAATCGTTCCAGTGCTGTGTTTACCACAATGCGCCGCATCCAACCTTCCAAACTCCCTTTGAAGTGAAATTGATCAAGTTTAGTAAAGATCTTCACAAAGCCATCCTGTAAAATATCCTGTGCTTCCTGTGAATCTTTTGCATACCGCAGACATACACCATATAGTTTATCAGCATACAGGTAATAAAGTTTATGCTGAGCCACGGTGTCATTTCTCAGACAAGATTTTACAAGTTTCTTTAAATCCTCCAAAAGATACCTCTGTTGGTTCGCGCTATGATTAAGTACAATATACAAATTTACCAGAATTAACGAAACATTAGTAAAATCTTCCTGAAATCATTTCCAAGATGAAAGAACGCCTTAAAACGTTGCGCAATAAAAGAGAAAAAGAAAATTTTTCTCAAGGGCGCAACCATTTCCTAACGTTTTTCGTCTTGAGGGCGATAAAGAGACGAAGAGCCATGCAAAAACGAGCGCGAACAGGAATCCTGATCCTACTAATAGCTTTAAGTAGTTGTCAGGACAACATGAATGATATAACGGACTTTAACATCCGTAGTGAGGATGAAGATCTTATCGAAGCAATCAACTCCTTTGGCTTTTCTGTATTAACTCAGCAGGCAACAGCACAACAGAGCGGAACAATAGTCCCCCTGAACCATTTTCAGCTAATGGGGATATTATTGAACGCCTCGGAGGAACCATGGCACCATGAGATGCTGTCAACTTTGGCTCTCCCCGGCACAGAAAAAGACGAAATAAACAACTCCTTGAAACGCATATTGGAAACCCTGCGCAAAAAAGAGGCTGCCTTTGCAAGTACAATTTGGTATAAGAACAACATTGTATTGGAGAATGATTTCATGGAGAGCACCACATTCTTCTTTAATACAGAGTTTTACGCGCACAGCTTCAACGAAACAATTACGCAGGAGGTAGAAAGTCAGCTAAAACTTCCGGAAAATACAAACCAACAGCTCTCTCTTGAGCAAGTCCTTGAGGAAAAGAGAGGTATTCTGGCACTTCACTTTAGCAGTTCAATACATCCTCAAGGCACGGCTGTTATCGACTCAATGCTCTTCAGTGCTCCTGCGGCGACGCTTCGCTTGCCCTCCATAGCAATAACAACCGAAGGCCGGTATTTCGGCAATGAGCAATTCCACTTTATCGAGATACCTACCACAATAGCAGATGTCGTTATCAACCTGGTTATCCCAAAGCAAACGGATAATGCGGCGGAAGTGCTTAGCTCCCTTACACCGGAGCAATGGGCAAATTGCCGCAGGGAAAGTACGGAAGAAGCCTACAACCTGGAAGTTCCTGATTTCAGCTCCGATTCTTTACACGCAACAAACAAAATGATTCCGGACATGGGAACAACTCTGATAAGTGAAGCTATGCCCACGATGGACTCAAGCCAGGTAGCCATCCTCTCGCATATAAGGTTACAGATGACCACAGGTAAGGAAAAAAAGACTCGCTCTGCCAAACGCATGGTCGTAGCCGACAAGCCCTTCGCCTATGTGATGTATGAGAAGAAATCCAATTGCATCCTTGTCGGGGGTACGTTTTTTGCCAGTCACTAATAATATTTAAGAGAACAGTTATGCAACGCACGGAACAAAAGAAACACAAATTAGCCCTATCGCTCAATTCGGGAGTGATTGTTATTTTTGTATTGGTTACCCTTATTTTTCTGCTTGCACTGAAAACAAGCAATTACAGCAAAGCTGTTTTTTCCAACCCCTCCGGGCAAGCTCTGACAAAAACCATGGGCAATTGATGAACTCCTGTTTTTCTTAACAAAAAAGCGAAGGCATACAAATGGCATGCCTTCGCTACGTTTATTTTCAGTTACGAAGTTTTATAAATGAATCACTTCATCGTAGGCTGCTGCAGCTGCCTCCATTATAGCTTCTGACATGGTGGGGTGTGGATGTACCGACTTAATCATCTCATGCCCGGTAGTCTCTAACTTTCGGGCAACTACCAACTCAGCAATCATTTCGGTAACATTTGCGCCAATCAGATGAGCTCCCAGCAACTCGCCATATTTGGCATCAAAAATGAGCTTCACAAAGCCATCAGGCTCGCCGGCGGCTTTGGCTTTTCCCGATGCTGTAAAGGGAAATTTGCCCACTCTCACTTCAAGACCCTCTTCTTTGGCCATCTTTTCGGTAATCCCAACGGAGGCAACTTCGGGCGAGGTATACGTACAGGCAGGAATGTTGTTATAATCCACTGCTTCGGTATGTTCACCGGCAATTTTTTCCACACAGGCAATGCCCTCAGCTGAGGCCACATGCGCAAGAGCCGGACCATGAACAATATCGCCAATGGCATAAACCCCCTCCACATTGGTTCGATAAAACTCGTCAACCTTTACCTTGTCTTTCTCCATCTCAACCCCGACTTCTTCGAGACCCAGATTTTCGGTATTGGGTGTAACACCTACGGCCGAAAGAACGATATCCGCCTCTTGCTCTTCCATGCCTTTTTTGGTTTTGATCTTCACCTTGCAAGTATCGCCTGAGGTATCCACCTCTTCCACCGAAGAATTCACCATAACTTTTATCCCGGCTTTTTTGAAAGAGCGGCCCAGTTGTTTAGAAACGTCCTCATCCTCGTTGGGCACAACGTTTGGCAAAAACTCCACAAGTGTAACCTTGGTACCAATGCTGTTGTAAAAGTGAGCAAACTCACTGCCAATAGCTCCTGAACCCACCACAATCATGGTTTCAGGCTGCTTATCAAGGGTCATGGCCTTCCGGTAACCAATAATCTTTTTCCCATCTTGCTTCAAATTGGGCAACTCTTTTGAACGAGCTCCGGTGGCCAAAATAATATGTTTGGCCTCAACCTCCTGTTTTTTATCATCGGCATCGGTAACTTCCACCTTATGTGGAGCCAACAATTTGCCGGTTCCATTAATCACCTCAATCTTATTCTTTTTAAATAAGAATTGAATGCCTTTACTCATACTGTCGGCAACACCCCGGCTACGTTTTACCATAGCCTCAAAATCCGGTGAAATAGAGCCTTCCACATTTACGCCATAATCCTTGGCGTGTTTCAAATACGTAAATACCTGACCACTTTTCAGCAAGGCTTTTGTCGGGATACAGCCCCAGTTCAGGCAAATCCCCCCTAATTCGGCGCGTTCAACAACGCCTACTTTCATCCCTAATTGCGAAGCCCGTATGGCGGCAACATACCCTCCGGGGCCACTCCCTATAACGATAAGATCATAACTCATGATTCCTGGTTTTAACGTGTTTAATATTATTTAATTACTGTTGTATGCGTAAATACAATTTTTGTAATGTCTTTAGAACAACAAAAAGCAGAAAAAGTGCAAAAATTATTGAGGCACCTGAAGGGATATCAAAATAGTATGCCCCCAACAAACCTGTGAACGTAGCAAACATCCCTGTAAAAATAGCAATTAAGGCGATCTTGCCAAAGGAATTGGAGTAGAGACTTCCAATAGAGGGGGGAATCGTTAACAATGAAATCACCAAAATAATACCCACTACCTTAATGTTAAACACCAAGGTAAGGGCAACCAAACTAATCATTACATAATTAATTGTTTGTACCGGTAAGCGCAGTACTTTTGCATACTCGGCATCAAAAGCAGAAAACAAGATGGTGTAATAAAAAGCTGCGAAGACTAAGACAATAATCCCTAACAGAATTACCAACAACCATAAATCAATGCCCGCTACAGTTAAAATATTCCCAAACAAATAGGCCATGAGATTAGGTGTGTACCCAGGTGTAAGGTATATAAAGAAAATACCGATGGCCATCCCCAGCGACCACCAAATTCCAATTACGGAATCGCGGCGCAATTCGCCCCTATTTACAAATAGCTCAATACCGAGGGCCGTAAAGATACCAAAAACAGCCGCCCCCAGAATAGGATGAAAGCCAAGAAAATAGCCTAACCCTATTCCTCCAAATGAACTATGGGTAATCCCTCCGCTCAAAAACACCAGCCGACGGGATACGATATAGGTACCAATAATGCCACAAGTGATGCTGGCCAGTATAGCCGCAAAAAACGCATTTTTTAAGAAAGTGTATTGAGCAATATCCTGAAGCAATTCCATGTTTATTCGTGTTTTTCAAGAACTGTATGAGGCACGCGTCCGTGTGTGATAAGTTGAATAGGACAGTCGTAAGCCGCCAGTTGGGTTTCGGTAATACGGTTGGAGTGGTGGTGATGCAAGCTCCGATTTACACAGGCTATAGATTTCACATAGGAAGTAATGGTGCCTATATCGTGCGAAACCATAACGATGGCCATTCGCTCATTCAACTCCTTCAACATCTCATATAACTCGCCCTCAAACTTGTTATCGACATAAGTATTGGGTTCATCCAGAATCAACAACTCGGGATTAGCGATGATGGCTCTGCACAAAAGCACTTTTTGTTGTTGTCCGCCACTCAATTGCCCTATGGCTGTAGCTCCATAAGCTTCCATCCCTGCCCATTTCAATAGCTTATGAACCTTTGAGCGTTCTTCGTTGGTAAAACGACGCATAAAAATCCGCTTCCCATCAGGCATTAAACCACTAAGAATTGTCTCTTCCACCGAAATCGGAAATTTTTTATCGATTTTGCTACTTTGCGGCAAGTATCCTATACGTTTCCCCTTACGCAATTCAGGAGCATAATAAACCTTCCCCTCAAATGGCGACAGCAAGCCCAGCATGGTTTTCAACAAAGTGGTTTTTCCACCCCCATTGGGGCCTATCATGCCAATAAAATCTCTGTCGGTAACTGTAAAATCAACATTTTTTAATATGGGAAGATGATTGTAGCCAACAGTAACATGTTTTAATGTAAGCAAAGTATTCATAGGGATTAGTTTGCTAGTTGGGTTAAAAGGTGCTCCATGGCTTTAAACCAATCATAAGCCAATGGCTCAACAACAACCACTTCGGCATCAATTTCATCAGCCACAACTTGAGCCTTTTCAATGGGAAACTCACGCTGGATAAATACATATTGAATACCTTCCTCACGTCCGGCTTGCACAATCTCTTTTAAATGTCCGGGTGTGGGCTCTTTTCCCTCAAACTCAATGGGCAATTGCTCCAAACCATAATCCCGTGCAAAATAGGTGTAAGCCGGATGAAAGATCATAAACTTACGCTGCTCCATCGCAGCCACACTCGCTTCCACGGCTTTATCCAATGAATCAACACGCATAAGTATCCGATCATAACGCTTCTGCAAAAATTCTTCATGTTCAGGCAGCAAAGCTACAAGGGCTTCATACACTACAGGTAATTGCTTTTTCATTGCCTTGGGCGATGTCCAGACATGCGGATCCACTCCCTTGTGTACATGCGCTTCTCCTTCGTGGTGATGGTGAACATGCTCACCCTCAATCAAAACCACATCTTTCGACTGATCTACCCACTTCATTTGCGGATTTTGTTTTCGAAATCGATCGCCCCAATTGTTCTCAAAAACAACGTGCCCTATGGCCAGGTAAAGCTGCGAATGAGTCAATTGACGCATCTGTTCTGCTCCGGCGTCAAAGGTAGCCGGACTCGATCCGGGTGGGATCATGACATTAACCTGACAAAGCGTATCGGCAATTGCCTCCACAAAAAACTTTTGGGGTTGAATACTTACCGTAACAACGGGTTTCTGGTTGCTTGTCCGGGTCTTTTGTGAGCAGCTCGAGGCGACCACCATCAGTGCAATTCCTGCAGTAATCAATAGACGTTTCATGTACGTTCAGGGTTTAGCGTAAAAAAGGATTATCAATAGTTTAATTTAGAATCATTAAAAATAGCAAAAGTATAAAAATATTTCTGTTTTCCGAATGTAAAAGATAAACAGTCAAAAAGCGTAAATGTTGCAGGGTACCATCTAATCATAAAACAATGCGGTTGATTGATCACCGGAGCAAATTTCCATTTGCGTGTAATAAAAGGGCAAAATAGGTGTCATAAAAATAGCTTAAGCCAAATTTTAAGAATAATACACCCTCAAATTACAAAAAATGCGATACGAACTACTATGAAACGCTCTTCAATCAACTTTTTAATCGACTATCTCCTGGCCTTTTGTTTTTGCGCCATGGGGGGTGTCGGGATTTTGCTTCTTACAGCTGTACCTCCCACGCGAATAATGCGGGAAGAAACAATTTTTAGTGAACGTGCCATATTATGGGGGCTGGACAGACACCAGTGGGGCTTTATTCACCTCACCCTGGCTCTCCTGGTTCTTTTCTTACTGGTTCTACACCTCTATTTTCATTGGTCACAAATAAAATGCCTTTACCGACGATGGACCGACAGACATCCAGTTAAGCAGTTCGTATTGGGACCTCTGTTTTTACTTACCTGCATTGCCTTATTGGGGATTCCCTGTTTCTTAAAACCATCGGCACCTTATCCGGTAGCCTCGAAACCCTCCCTACTAAACCCAGAAGGCTCCTACAGTAACGAGGGAGTGGATGCATCTGCAGAGCCTTGGCAAGACAACTCCAACAAACCAAGCCAACCAAGCCGGAACAAAAAGAAGGACACCGCAACTACTTATCATTCTGAGCAAAGAGAACCGGGGACGCCCTACAATGGGTATAAAAACGAAGAAAAACCCCGCAGACATTTGAACCGAAAAAAGAGGAAGCTGGAAAAGTCTCAGTACTAAAACAGCACTGCCGGACGCTTTGCGCCCGGCAGCCCCATAATGAAAAAGTTTAGCCTAAAAAATTCATGCACTATTCTGCCTAAAATAAGCCACTAATATTCCCTTCGGCGTCGATATCAATTTTAACGGCGGAAGGTTCAGCAGGTAATCCCGGCATGCGCATAATGCTTCCTGTAATAGGGATAAGAAAACCGGCCCCGGAAGCGATCTCAATTTCGCGTACTGTTACCACGAAATCCTTAGGTCTTCCCAGCAGTTCAGGATTATCGGATAAGGACTTTTGCGTTTTTGCCACACAAATTGGCAACTCGGAAAGCCCCAGACTCTCTATCTTCTTCAAGTCGGCTTTCGCTTTCGACGTAAAATCAATAGCTGCAGCGCCATAAATTTTCTTAGCAAGCGTCTCTACTTTTCTGGGAACATCCCACTTCCAATCATACATAGGTTTGTAGGGATTTTCACAGTTATCGGCTACAAACTTAACACGCTTAGCCAGCTCTTCGGCACCTTCGCCTCCTTTACCCCACACATCGGCAATTACGGCATCAATACCTGTCTCCTCGCAACGCTTTTGAATAAAGTCAAGCTCCTCCTGCGTATCGGTAGCAAATTTATTAATCGCTACAACAGCACAAATATCAAAAGTTTTAATGTTTTCAATATGTTTTTCCAGGTTCTCGATACCCTTTTTCAAGGCTTCCATATTGGGCTCGTTCACTTTATCTAAATCGGCCCCTCCGTGATATTTCAGGGCACGAGCTGTGGCAACAAGAACAACGGCCTTTGGCGACAAACCGGAATAACCACACTTAATATCGAAGAATTTCTCGGCTCCCAGGTCAAACCCGAATCCTGCTTCTGTCACTACATAATCGGACATGCTCATGCCCATACGTGTGGCAATTACCGAATTGGTTCCCTGTGCAATATTGGCGAAGGGTCCCCCGTGAATAATGGCGGGCGTATTCTCAAGGGTTTGTACCAGGTTGGGTTTAATCGCATGCTTCAACAGGGCCGCCATGGCACCGTGTGCCTTCAGATCGCGTGCAAAAACAGGCTTCCTGTCGAAGGTATACCCAACAAAAATATTCCCGAGTTTTGTTTTAAGATCTTCCAAATCATTTGCTAAGCACAAAATGGCCATTACTTCAGAGGCTGCAGTTATATCGAACCCGGTTTCACGGGGAGTGCCGGAGGTGCGCCCTCCAAGACCAATGACCGTCTTACGAAGCGACCGATCATTCATGTCCATCACTCGCTTCCAAAGCACAGTGCGAGGATCCAGTCCCAGGTTGTTTTTCTTCGCCTGAATATTGTTGTCAATCATGGCCGCCAGCAGGTTATGTGCCTTCTCAATAGCGGCAAAATCACCGGTAAAATGGAGGTTTATATCTTCCATAGGCAACACTTGAGACATGCCGCCACCGGTTGCGCCGCCTTTAATACCAAATACCGGCCCTAAAGAAGGTTCCCGAAGCACAACACTACTATCAGCACCTATGCGGTTTAAGCCTTGCGACAACCCTATTGACATAGTAGTTTTTCCCTCACCTGCAGGTGTTGGCGAGATGGCCGAAACCAAAATCAGATTACTTTTCTTTATCTTGTCGTAATCAATAAGCTTTAAAGGCAATTTGGCTTTGTACTTCCCATAAAGTTCCAAATCGTCGGCATCAATGCCAACGCGTTTTGCAATGTCAACTACAGGTTTTAGTGTAGCACTTTTAGCAATATCAATATCCGATTTCATGATGTATATGTTATGTGGGTTAACGAAAACGTGTATTCCCATAACATAACACACTCCTTTTTGTTCAGGCAAAACCCCACTTACCACTAACGGTCAACCTCTTACACATATCAGGGTTTATAACGTGCATCCTGAAAGATCTTCGTATAATCATCCATAGCCATTAACATAGGAAGGGTAACATCGGCATTTTTATCCATAAAAGCCCCCACAATCTGTCGTCCCAAATAAATAATCGCTCGCCCAGGAGCCTCTTCCGGGAAGCCAGGAGTAAAGGGAGCCGGCTCGATGTATTTAGCAATGACCATATGACGTGTAGAAAAGAGCAACTCATGTTCAACCAGGTAATCCCACATAGCCCGTTGATTATTTTGGCACCATTTCAACTCCTGCGGCGTAAAACCATATTTTAAAGGTTCTTGGCCATAGGGCAAAAAGGCGTCCATTGCATATTGCATCATGCCTTGATACACCATATGTGAAAGGACATTATCCACCGAATCGTTAAAAACAAATTCGGAACTCACCCAACCGCGGATAGCATCATAGGGAATCATATCCGGCTTCATGTTTTGTTGCATATAAGCCGGAAAGCCTAATTGCCCATAATACTCGCAATCGCTCCCTAAATACTTATCAAGGCCTATTCCCAGCAGGCTATCAGCCAATACAATGGATTCATTGAACCCGCCCACATAGGAATACACCCTGGGCACGGCTCTCTCAGGAAAATAATACTTGTAATAACTAAATGCCGTGGAGAGCAAAGCCTCCTCTTCGTTTAAGGCAGAAAACGTCTCATCAACCTCTTCCTTCGCCTTAAGCACTGTTTCGTGTTGCAGAAATTTTGTCAACCGGTTTACATAATCTGCGTGATAGGGAGATCCTATTCGAATAATCTTATGGGAGTAAAGCTCCATAAACTCAGCATGATGTTGCAATAAGCTGGCTACATGTGCCTCCAGATTGTTATCGGCACCCTCAAATATGATTTGATCAAGGCGCTCAATGTCTATAGATACCTCCTGCTCGTCCAGATCGCGCTCAAATGTATTTTTTTGTTTACAGGCGCCCAATAGCATTAAAAAAATCAGCACCCACAATATCTCTCGTTTTCTCATAAACCTATTGCGTATTTACCCTATTAAACAGAATGAGTATGTTTTATGTTGTGCAACTAAACAAAACAAATTTTGCTTCTCATGCCGCAGACAAATATAATAAGTAGCCGGTAAATCAGAGAACCTTGAAAGAGATTTCACGCCTGGTTTCAAAAAAAACAAAAGACAAACCGGGTCTGATTTTTGTCTAATTAAGCTTTTGGGATAGGAACGAAATACAAACCTTTTTCGTTACTTTGTACAAAATACAAGCTAAAGAAGCCCGTTTAAAGAGTAAGAAAGTTGATCAAGACAAACAAAAGGCCGAAAAAAAGTCAATAACAACAACGAATAGGCAATAATTTTGTTAATAATTTAACATAGCGTGCAAAACACAAGCGTATAAACAAACCTGGAAAGATGAAAAAAACACTTATTCTATTACTCCTTTCACTACTGCTCACCAATCTTTCGGCGCAAGAATTGCGCTTTTCAGTAGTGGCTGAGCCCCAGCTCACCTGGATGAAACCCGATGCAAAAAATGTTGCTTCGGAAGGCTCACGCTTCGGCATTAATGTTGGCCTGCAAGTAGACAAGTTTTTTGCTCCCAACTACGCTCTCTCGTCGGGGATATCTATAGGAACTACAGGTGGCGAACTGCAATACGACGATGAGCTTGTAGTAAAGATTCATGGCGACGACACCCAACTGCCGGCAGGAAGTGTAGTAACCTACAAACTTCAATACATAAATATACCTCTGGGGTTAAAACTAAAAACCAATCCCATTGGCTATAGTACCTTCTATGCTCATTTAGGTTTATTGGGAGGTGTTAACATCAAAGCCACCGGCAATGCAAACTCCGATCTTTTAAGTGACGAAAACATCAGTGACGATATTCGATTACTAAAAATGGGCTATTTCATTGGCGGTGGAGTGGAGTATTCATTAGGGGGCGCCAGTTCCTTAATTATTGGAATAAGTTACAACAATGGCTTCTCCGACATTACAAAACGAGAAAAAAACAAAGCAACCCTCAGTAATGTTGCATTACGGCTGGGTATATTATTTTAACCGGGTATAAAAACGAAGGATATGAAAGTAGCATTGGCTCAGATCAATCCCCAAATTGGGCATTTCGAGTACAATAAGGACATTATCATCAACAACATTGAACACGCCAAAAGTCAGCGTGTGGATCTGCTGATCTTCCCGGAATTAAGTATTTCCGGGTATCCACCCATGGACTTATTGGAACGCAGAAGTTTTACCGAGGAGTGTCAGAATGCCCTTGACGAAGTAATGGAACACACACAAGGCATCGGGGTGCTTATTGGCACACCTACATTTAATTACCACAAAAAAGGGAAAAACCTCTACAACTCAGCCTTGTTGTTGCACGATGGGGAAATCAAATTTCAACAACACAAAACACTATTACCTACATACGATATTTTTGATGAATATCGCTATTTCGAGCCTAATACAAAATTTCATGTTTATGAGTTTATGGGCAAGCGGTTAGCCATCACGATCTGTGAAGATCTTTGGGACTTTCAACCTTTCGACAATGAGTTTACCAAACGCCATATGTACCAAGTTGCCCCCATGGAAAAACTCATTGATCAAAAACCGGATGTGATCATCAACATGGCAGCCTCCCCCTTTTCCTACACCCGCGTTTGGGGGCGGAAAAATGTGTTCATCCGAAATGCAAAGCGCTATAATCTTCCGTTAATATCGGTTAACCAGGCAGGAGCACAAACCGAACTTATTTTCGATGGCAGTTCTCTGGTAGTAAATGCCGATGGCACCATTGCCGATGAATTGAAGTCGTTTGAAACCGATTTCCGGGTTTACGAATTTAGAGACTTAGAAAAAGGCTTGTTGAGTAAACAGGAGGGACAAGAATCGGAAGTGATCCATAAAGTACACGATGCCCTGGTTGTAGGCATTCGTGATTATTTTCGAAAAATGGGCTTTTCAAAGGCTACACTGGGCCTCTCAGGAGGTATCGACTCGGCTGTAGCACTGGTATTAGCTCAGCGCGCTTTAGGTAGTGAGAACCTGAGCGTACTGCTTCTGCCGTCCCAATTCTCCTCTCAACACTCCATTGACGATGCTATTGCATTGGCAAAAAACCTGGGCGTTGAGTACGAAACCATAAACATTCAAGCTGTTGTGGAGGCTTTCGAAGAATCCCTGTCACCCTTGTTTAAAGATGCCCCGCGCGATGTTACAGAAGAGAACCTGCAGGCTCGTGCCCGTGGCACTTTGCTTATGGCTCTATCAAACAAATACGGACACATCTTGCTAAACACATCCAACAAAAGTGAAAGTGCAGTGGGCTATACCACTCTCTATGGCGACATGAACGGCGGTCTCTCAGTATTAGGCGATGTATACAAAACCGATGTATACCGATTGGCTCGATTTATCAACCGTGAGCAGGAAATCATTCCGAACCATACAATCAACAAGCCTCCCAGCGCCGAATTGAGGCCCGATCAGCAGGACTCCGATACATTGCCTCCTTATGATATTCTTGATAAGATCCTGTTCAACTATGTTGAACTACAGAAAAGTGAAGAAGAAATAGCTGCTGAGGGTATCGAATTGGAAATGATCCGCAAAGTTTTGCGTTTGGTTAACAACTCGGAATATAAACGCTACCAGGCCCCGCCCATTTTACGCATCTCGTCTAAAGCATTTGGCAGTGGACGAAGAATGCCTATAGTAGCCAAATATTAGGATAATCAGAAGGTTCGGTTTCGGTAAGGGAAGAAGAAGAACATGCCTTCATTAAAAATTCAAAATAATGCCCTATATTTGCATCGGTATTTAATGCATGTTTTACAACATATTATAGTCACGATTAATAAGCCTGAGAAATGATCAATGATGAGTGCCACAATATTATTGACAGTAAGATGTCGGTGTTTAGCGTCCTTACACCACAACAAAAGGACCTATTGAAAAACAACAGCACCTGTACAAAATACAAGAAAAATGAGATCATTTATAAAGAGGGGGACAAACCCTCAGGACTGATCTGCTTATCCAGTGGAAAGGTAAAAATATTCAAAGAAGGCGTTGGCGGACGTGAGCAAATTGTTCGCATGGCCAAACCTGTAGGGTTTATAGGGTATCGGGCACTTTTTGCCGAAGAGAACTACCTGGCCTCGGCAGTTGCCATCGAAGACAGTGTGATCTGTACGATTGAAAAAAAGGCCCTGGCGCGCCTTTTGGGAGAAAACGCGGAGCTTTCGATGAATATCATCAAATCCTTAGCCTCCGAGTTAGGCTTCTCCAATACACGGACAGTCACCCTTACACAAAAGCATATTCGCGGACGCCTGGCCGAATCGCTCATCTTCCTAAAGGACACTTATGGCTTCGAAGAAGATGGCGAAACCATCAAGGTGTATTTGTCGCGCGAAGACATTGCCAACTTATCCAACATGACCACCTCCAATGCGATACGAACCCTCTCGGCATTTGCCAGTGAAGAAATTATAACACTGGAAGGACGAAAAATACAAGTTAAAGACATGAAAGGACTGGAGCGCATCAGCGAAATGGGCTAGCGTTTAATTACTGATATAGAGGCAGCCTTTGACAGGCTGCCTTCTTCTTTAGCTAAAATTACCTATCGACTCTTCAAGCGCGGCAAGTTCCGGTGGTTGATTCCGAAAAAGAATATCTTCTATTTCGTTAATTATGCGTGTATTTCCCGGTTTATTGGTATTATTCAGGATAATTACAGTAGCTTTCTCATCCACATAGCGGTGAATACCCGTACGAAAGCCATTCCATTTACCATTGTGGTAAACAACATGCCCCATTTCATCTTGCTGTAACCGAAAGCCAAAGCCATAGCGCATGGGATATTTATTATGCAGCACCAAGGGGGAAAAAGCCTCTTTCAAGGTCTCCTCTGTTACCAACACATTGGCATACAAAGCTTGATCCCACTTATAAAGATCCACCAGCGAAGCATAAATCCCCTTATCTCCTACAGCTCCATCATTCACTGTACCGGGAATTTCGCGGTATCCGCGTCCGTATCGGCGATATCCTCTGGCTCCTACGGCTTCCTGACCATCGGAGGCACTGAAGACGTAACTGTTATTCATGCCCAGAGGCTGAAAAATATACTCCTGAATAAACGTGCCAAAACGCATTTGTGACGCCTTCTCAACAATGGCAGCCAATACCACATAATTGGTATTTGAATAGTTAAACCGACTACCAGGGCGAAAATAGAGAGACACTTCTTCGCGAGCCAGCAGATCCATAACCTGTTGGTTGGTGGGGGGCGTTGGCTTATTCCATTTGTGTTCAGTGAGCCAGAAATAATTGGGCAACCCCGCACTATGATTCAACAGCATACGTATGGTCACCCCCTTATAAGGGAATGAGGGAATAAATCGCTGCACTGTATCCTCATAGGAGATCTTACCTTGCTCCTTCAGCATCATAATGGCCATAGCCGTAAATTGCTTACTAACCGATGCCAACTGAAAAGGGGTATTCTCCGTAATCTTACGGTGACGCCGAAAATCGGCATAGCCATAAGTTTCGGAATAGATAGGCACCCCCTTCACGGCTACCAGAAGTGCCCCATTAAACCAGGGCCGCGCTTTCATCAGGGAGTCAATTTTCTCCACCTTTTGCACATAAAATAAACTCCGGATATCCATCTTCAAATCTTCCGGAATAGTCGTTTCGTTTGGAGGTGTTGTAGCACCCTGCAAGCCGTAGTCCTTCCACATCAACAAAACCATAACAACGGCCAGTAGTAAAGCAAATCCTCGTCGAAAATTTCGATGCATTACCATAAATCATTCACTAATCAATTCGGGGCGAAAAATAAGACCTTTCTACGAAGAATACAAACCCTTGCCCTATTCATTTCCTTTACCAGGCGTCTCTTTCCGTGCATAAACCGTTATAAATGCGAATCTTACAACCGTTGCAGGCTAAATACAGTAAGCCCTGAGTGGGTTTTTAACACCTGAGTGATACACAACCTCTTACCCATACAAATTGTTCATATTATTCCTGAAGATAGATCCGTCTGACGCGCGGAGGAACGGAAGTGAATATTTCATAAGGAATCGTATCGAGTTTTTCGGCCCATTCGGTTACGGGAAGATCGGATCCAAATAGCTCCACCTCATCGCCCTCGTTCACGGCTAATCCTGTGATATCCACCAGGGTCATATCCATGCACACACTGCCCACAACCGGGCATTTTTTGCCGGCTACCAACACTTCGCCTAAACCATTGCTAAAGGTCCGACGAAAGCCGTCGGCATATCCAACCGGCAGAATGGCAATCTGCAAGTCATTACGCGCCTTACCCATCCTTCCATACCCAATGGTCTCCCCTTTTTTCACCTCTTTCACCTGCAGTACAAAGGTGCGCAAGCGGCTTACCGTCTTCAGGGCATCCTGATTTTCAGGACTGATGCCATAAAGGCCAATGCCCAGGCGAACCATATCGAAATGCGCATGAGGGAAACGTTCAATCCCCGAGGAATTGAGGATATGACGCATAGGAGTATACCCGATAGCCTCTTCAAGAGAATCGGCCATGCGCGTAAAGGTGTTTACCTGCTTACGGGTAAATTGGTCATGTTTTGCTTCATCACTAGCGGCAAGATGAGAAAACACAGAAGCTACCTTCAACTCATGCTGATTGGCTAACAACTCACATAATTCATGTAGTTGTGCCTCCTGGAAGCCCAGTCGATGCATGCCGGAATCAAGTTTTAAATGCACAGGATAATATTCAAGGCCATTATGCCGTACAATCTTCCTAAACAGCCTCATCGTAAAGAAGTTATAAATCTCAGGCTCCAGTCCATGATCAATAAGGGCCTGAAAAGCGGAAGGCTCCGGATTCATGACAACAATGGGCAAATGAATTCCCGATTGGCGCAATGTAATGCCTTCATCAACAAAGGCCACCCCCAGATAATCCACTCGATGGTATTGTAATACATTGGCAATTTCGTAGGAGCCGCTTCCATAGCTAAAGGCCTTTACCATCACCATAAGCTTTACATGGTCGGGCAGCAGATGACGAAAAAAATTCAGGTTATGCACCAGATGGTTCAGGTTCACTTCCAAAGCCGTTTCATGTATTCGCTCTTGCAAATAACGGGCAATATCCTCGAAATGAAAAAGCCTGCTCCCTTTAAGCAATACTGCTTCATGTCGAAAATGCGTAGGATGAAGATCTCTAAGAAAATCTCCGGTGCTATTGAAAAAAAGCGATCCTTTTGGGAAAAGATGTTTATGACTCCCTATTCGGGGTCCCACCCCAATAAAGCGATGTACATCATACTCCTTTAACCAACTACTCACCTGGGTGTACAACAATTCATCAGGAACCCCACTCTGCAGAATATCAGATAAAATAAGCGTCTTTTGCTGGTGTTGCTTTTGTTGCATTAGCAAATCCAGGGCAATGGCCAATGAGTTAAGATCGCTGTTATAGGTATCATTAATGAGGGTACAATTATGGATCCCCTGTACCATTTCCAAACGCATGGCAATTTGGGGCAAGGAGGCAGCTTGCTGCTGAATCAAATCGGCAGATATCGTCAATACAGCTGCCAAAGTAATCGCATGAAGTGCATCTTCAACTAAGGCAGGGGTAACAAAAGGTAAGCTAAAGCTCATGGGAACACCAAAAAACACCCCTTTACAAAGTGTTTGAGTAGCCTCCTTTTCTAAGGCATAAAAAACAGCGGCATCCGCATCCTCCTGCGACCAACCAATAAGACGCTCCCGGGCAAAGGTGGTGGTCAAATAGGTATGGACTTCCTGCTGATCGCGACAATAAATAAGCACGTCAACCTCAGTAAACAGCTGGAGCTTTTCCTGTAGCTTTTGCTGCCACGAAGAAAAATTTTCCTGATGAGCCTTACCCACATTTGTGAGCACCCCTATTTCGGGTTGCAAAATGCGCCTTAATCTTGCCATTTCTTGAGGCTGCGAAATACCCGCTTCAAAAATACCCACCTGATGAACCGTATCCATCAGTAACACCGATAGGGGTACGCCTACTTGTGAATTGTAACTGCGCGGATTTCGAATCGTACTCAACTCACTGTCGACAATATGTGCTGCCCACTCCTTAACAATGGTTTTCCCATTGCTTCCTGTAATGCCTACTACGGGATAGGAGAATTGCGCACGATGAGCGGCCGCAAATGCTTGCAATGCTTGCAAGCTATCCTCCACCACCAGCAAACCTACAGATGAGCGCTGCTCAGCTAACTGCGCTTTTAGCGGCGCCGGATCTTCCAGAATAAACATACGCACACCGGCGCGATAAGCCTCTTTCAGGTAGTCATGCCCGTCATGTTGCTCTCCACGGATGGCAACAAACAACGTTCCATTGGGATGAGTAAGTGTGCGGGAATCGAGGACGATCCGGGTACATATCTGCGTCCCATCCCCCAACAATTTCGCTTCAATTAATTCACAAAGGGTCCCAAGAGCGTATCTCATCGTTTCGACTTACTATTATTTAGGTGTTTAATGATTTCTGCGCAGCGCTTTATTAAAACAGGTGCGACACAAAGGCTCATAAGTCTCCGTCTCACCAAGTTCTACCAGTTTATCGCTGGCAGTTTTACGATGCGAATATTGAGCCAGGCCGCCACACTCCATACATATGGCATGCACTTTTGTAATATACTCGGCAGTAGCCAATAAGGATGGGATAGGCCCAAAGGGCTTCCCCCGGAAATCCATATCAAGGCCTGCTACTACCACCCGTTTTCCTTGATTTGCCAATTCAGTACACACTTCAGCTAAATTGGTATCAAAAAACTGTGCCTCATCAATGCCAATAACATCGGCATCGCCGGCAAGCAACAAAATATTCCCTGATGAAGCTACCGGAGTAGAACGTATAGTCTTTTCGTCGTGCGAAACGACCTCTTCTTCGGAATAGCGCGTATCGATAAGGGGTTTAAAAATCTCCACTTCAAGGCGGGCGTACTCAGCCCGCCGCAAACGGCGAATAAGTTCTTCGGTTTTGCCAGAAAACATCGATCCCACAATTACTTCCACCCAGCCGGTGGATTGTTTTCTTTTATCGGTAACTTCAAGAAATGTCATGTAAGAAATTGTAAACTTTATCGTTATTTTTGCAGTGAATGGAAAACACTAAACTATGAACAACCAATCGCTGCTACATATTATCCGACGAGAGCTCAAATCGCTTGACGATCTGCTGGACTCTCTTGAAAACGAAAACGCTATCCATCAACTGGATAAGGATTTTGCACTTTCAAAAGTAAGAAATCTTTACGATTATCTACTACAAATTGAACACGGAGCCGCCTCAACATCGTCCGAGGAGTTGGTGCATCCTAATGAAAATGACGAGCCTACCGGATTGAAAAAAAATCAGAAGCCAGATCTTTCCAAAGAAGAGCCAGTAACCAAGTCGGTACCTCCGGCACAAGAACAAGAAGATCTTCAGAGCCCATCCCTTGCCGAAGCCCCCGAGGCAACTCCGTCCGAAGTATCCGAAGAGAAGACGAAAACTCCGGAAACCGATGAAATCGATGCGCATGCGGAAGGAGTTACAGCCCCCCGACAAGAAAACAGCATAGCGGAAGCTTACGAAGAGGCAACACAGGAGGAAATCCGGAAGGAGACGTCCCCCATGGAAGAGGCTCCTATTGTTGCGGACAAATATACCAACAAACGATTCCGCCATGACGATCTGGCTCATCAGAATCAAAAGCAGGATCTTTCCACAAAACTTCAATCAAAACCGATTACCGACATCAATAAGGCCATCGGGTTAAATGATCGATTTCTGTTTATCCGGGAGTTGTTTAACGGAAATAAAAGTCACTACCTTGAAACAGTAGAGCTTTTAAATAATATTGACACATACGAAAACGCTGTGGCCTTTATTCAGGACGAATTTGACTGGAATCTGGAGGAACCGGCACCACAAAAACTATTGGAACTCATTCGTCGCAAACTTCAATCGCAGGTATAATGGCAGGCATTTTATACATTATCCCAACGCCCATTGGCAACCTGGAAGACATCACCCTAAGGGCTTTACGCTTACTTAAAGAGGTAGACTTTATTCTGGCAGAGGATACACGACAAACCAACAAACTCTTGAAGCATTTTGAGATAAAGAAACCTTTACGGCCCTTTCATAAGTTCAATGAACATAAGACGGTAGGACACGTAGTTGAAGCCTTACAAAAAGGGCAAAATGCAGCCCTGGTATCGGACGCAGGTACACCGGCCATATCCGATCCGGGATATTTAGTTGTGAAAGAGGCCTTAAAAAATCAGGTAGCCATTGAATGCCTGCCGGGAGCTACCGCTTTTGTTCCTGCGCTGGTTCTTTCCGGGCTTCCAAATGACAAGTTCTGCTTTGAAGGGTTTTTGCCACAGAAAAAAGGCCGGCAAAAACGTCTGAAAGAGCTGGTTAAAGAACAGCGCACGATGGTATTTTATGAATCTCCCTACCGTATTGTGAAAGCCCTGCACCAAATGGCCGAACACTTTGGCCATGAAAGGCAAGCCAGTGTTTCGCGGGAACTCACGAAAATGTACGAAGAAACCGTCAGAGGAACCCTACCGGAACTCATTACGCATTTTGAGGCACAGCCGCCAAAAGGAGAATTTGTGTTGGTAGTGGAAGGGGCTAAGGAGTAAGTCCCTCTTCGTGAAGATCTTCCTCGGAAAGATTTTCACGCGATTTGGTTACGAGTTCGCCGGGTAGCTCCTTCTTGCTTTTGGCACCTAACTCCCTGATTCGTTCCACACGACTCACCAAGTTGCCTTTTCCCGAAGAGAGTTTATTCAACGCTCCCTGGTATGCTTTCTCAACCGCCTGAAACTTCACCCCCACCTCTTGCAAATCCTCTACAAGACCCACAAATTTATCGTAAAGAGCACCACTCTGACGGGCAATTTCCTGTACATGATGCTTTTGATGTTCTTGTTGCCACATGGTAGCAATAAGCTTTAAAGAAGCCATCAGGTTTGTGGGACTAATGAGCAAAATTTTCCGTTCATAGGCATACTCCCACAATTTTTCATCGTGCCCCAGGGCCGTCATATAGGCGGGTTCAATAGGGACAAAAAGCATAACAAAATCAAGGGTTGCCAAGTTATAAAGATCCTGATAACGTTTATTGCTGAGCTCTTGTATATGTCGCTTCAAAGCAGCTACATGCTCATCGAGGGCTTTTGCACGCTGGTGCTTATCCTCCGATGATATGAAGCGCTCATAGGCCACCAGGTTAACCTTGGCATCAATCACCACCTGACGATTGCCGGGATAATCTATCACCACATCGGGTTGTCGCCTGTTGCCCTGCATGTCGGTGTGTGCAGCCTGTATATGATATTCGTACCCACGACGCAAACCGGAATGTTCCAAAATTTTCTCCAAAATCATTTCGCCCCAGTTTCCTTGTTTTTTGGTATCGCCTTTCAGGGCTCGCACAAGGTTATTGGCCTCCTCACTCACCTTTTTATTAAGCGTGGCTAACTGCCGTACCTCTTCGCGCAAGGATATGCGCTGTTCCGACTCATAGCGACGCCCCTCTTCAATCCGTTTTTCAAACTCTTTGATGCGTTCGTGCAGAGGAGTAAGCAAAGCATCAATCTGCACTTTGTTTTGCTCTGTAAAACGTTTTGATTTATCCTCCAAAATACGATTGGCCAGTGTTTGAAATTCAGCATCATGCTGCTCACGATTTTTTTGCCACTGCTCATTTGCCGAAGCTAACAGCTGCTTTTGATGGTGCAAATCGGTTTGCACGGCAGCCAAATCCTGGCGGGCAGCCTCCAGCTGTTCCTGCTTTTGTTTAAGCTCCTTCTCCACTCGCTGTGCAGTATCCTGCCACAAGTAGCTTCGCTCCTGCTCTCTGGCAAGCTCCTGCTGACAAGTTGCATATTCCTGTTCCAACTGATTATGACGGGCTTGCGAAACATAAGAACGCAACCGTACCTGTATAAACAACCAGGCTGCAACAATAACTGCTGCAGCCAGGAGTAAGCTATAAATAAGTTCTGACATAAACGGTTATCCTTCCACTATCCCCTGTAAAAGTAAAAAATATTGATTCAACTCACTGGCGGTTGAGGCATCTTTTTCATTTGCAATGGCAACCTCCAAGTCGTTTAGCGCAAACGTACACTCATGGTCGGTCAGGTATTTTGCTGCACGAACACGCACTTCGGGGGCTCTATCCCGAAGCATGCCCACTACCCACTCATGCGCGTTCCAGGAATTCAGTGTTTCCAGCTCTTCAATGGCTGTCAACCGCTTTCCCTTATTGTCATGCGATAACTGAGCAAACAGTTCCTGTTCCCGCAGTTGCATCTGTTTAGTAAACAACAACTCTTTTCCAATGGCTCCAGGACGCACAATATTCCCCTGATAAGAAACAATCTGTTTATCAGCTACCCAACGTACCATACGTGGCAGCATCCAACGCATACCACGTGTTGATTCCGGGTGACCTACGGAGAGAAAATAGTTTCCTTTCCCGAATTTTCCGTTGGCAAACAGGAGTTTACCGGGAGTTTGTCCTTTTTGCTCAGGTGTTTGATATACATCAGTTGTAATGGTGCCCAGCAATGTGGAAGTCTGGTTTTCAAAAAGAGGGCCATTATAATAGCGTAAAACCAGCGGATTTTCGTCGGAGAGTTCCGGAAAGATCCCTTCGCCTTCGGAAGTAAGTTCAAAGGCCACTAAAGCATGTCCCGGCCCCTTCATTTCAGGCTCAGCTACCGACACTTTCGCAATATTCAACGTATGCAGGCCGCTGGTAGAAGACAGCAAAGTACTACCCCCACAAATGCCGACAACTCCCTTCCCACGCACTTCAACAAATTCGCTCACAATGCGGGCGCCTTCGGCATTTAAATCCAACATCATATCCTGGGAACTCCCCCCGGGGAAAACCAGCACATCGATATTTTGTAGCTTCGACTTTAAAATATCAACAGCATCGAGGGTTACAACTACAAGGCCATTATCTACCGACAAGGCTTGCACCGTTTCTGTTACCAAAAAAGGGATCGTGCCATTTCCCTTAAATACGCCAACGGCGATAGATTCACTTGTCCGCTCCACTTTTCGAGCTGAAGATTGGTTTGTTTCGGGGGCTTTTTTACAAGATGAAACAAGCAGTAAAACCACCAGGAAACTTGCTTGAAGAATAATGCCAAGTTTTTTCATTGTGCTACTAATTAATTTTGCAGACCAATAAGTTACGGAGAATTTGGGAAAATTGCACTGCTGGCAACAACCAAAAAAAACTCCACTACTTGATTTAAAAAAGTATACTACCGTATGAAGCGGTAAACAGACTTCTCATCGGCCTTATCGTTATTTTTTTACCAATTCGATGTACTCGCGCAATTTACTATTGGGCAAAGTCAAACTCAGGGCATAATGATTGATTTCCCAATGCCCATTAACTCGCTGCAGTACTCCGGTACCACGACAAACGCCCATCTGTGTCTCCAGTAACTCATCGAACCATACCACCTGTGCATGTTGCCCTCCATACCAGTGACGCTCGATAGGTTTAAAGGTCCATGTGCGGGAGGCTTCAAAGTAAGGGGCGGCCCAAACATAAAAGGAGTCTTTCATCCAATGTTCGGAGGGATCGGTTCCCAAAAACACCCCATCATCGGCAATACGATCGAAATATGCCGCGGTGTTTGCATGAGCAGCATCGTAATGCCACTTATTCAGCAAGACATTCAGTGTATCTTCCAGCTCCGGGAGTGTGTCAGCTATCGGTTTCTGCGACCTCGTGCAGGCCATCCCGACAAAGACGAAAAGAACAATAATAAAACGGTTCATGGTGGTTGGTTAAGGGTTTGTTTTGCTGATTTCTTCTACGGGAAAAAGTAAATTTTGTTATTACCTTTGCCCCGGTAATGCTTTTAGGTTTGCCAAACCCAAAAGATTACAGACCACTAAGATTGGAAATATTTTGGAAAGATTCAAACTTGCCTGAGATAATGAAAAAATATACACACATCTATTTCGACCTGGACAGAACCCTGTGGGACTTTGAAGCAAATGCACTGGAAACATTCCGTGATCTTTTCGACAAGCATAACCTTAGAGTTATTTTCGACTCTTTTGAGGCATTTCATAAAACCTACCAAAAGCACAATGAAAAACTTTGGATGGACTATCGGGAGCAGAAAATCAGCAAGCACGATTTGCGCAACCGAAGGTTTGAATTGACCCTGAAAGAATTTGGCACAGAAAACAGTCGATTAGCACAAACCCTTGGAGACGAATACATTGCACTAAGCCCCCAGAAAACAAGGCTATTCCCTGGCACCCATGAAGTACTGGATTACCTCTCGGCAAAGCAATATAAGCTCCATATTATTACCAATGGTTTTAATGAGGTACAATTTTTAAAATTAAAAAACAGCAAGCTTGAGCACTACTTTTCCAAGGTTGTTACCTCGGAAAATGCAGGGGCGCAAAAACCCCGGCCGGAAATATTTCACTACGCCCTCTCTAGCGTACATGCCCGAAAAGAGGAAAGTCTCATGATTGGGGATGATTTAACAGGGGATATTCTAGGTGCCCAGAAGTACGGTATCGATCAAGTATTTTGCAACTTCACGAAACAACAGCACCAGGAAAAGCCAACGTATGAAATACAAGCAATAAAAGATCTTAAACAGATACTATAATAGCCCCAATTAAAAGGGGGCTTCACTATCAAACCCTGTATTGCTGCCAATTTCAAAATCTTTTCCGCGGCCGGAATCCTCATTCATGCGTGAGCTCATAATCATGCCTCCATTGTCGGCACCTCCCTCCTCGGGTGGCATAAGGCCCAACACATCTTCTTCCAGATCTTCAAATTTCGCCAACTCCTCACGGAATCGTACTTTCACATCGGCCAGGGCACCATTCCTGTGTTTTGCCAGGATAAGCTCCCCCATACCTGCCGCGGGCGTACCATCGCCAAACTCCATCAGCCCATATTTTTCGGGTCGGTGAATAAAGAGCACCATATCGGCATCCTGCTCAATGGCTCCCGATTCACGCAAGTCAGACAGCTGTGGTCGCTTATCACCCGAACGCATCTCTACAGATCGGTTTAACTGCGAAAGGGCAATCACCGGAACATTCAACTCTTTGGCAATCCCTTTTAAAGCACGTGATATCATACTTACTTCCTGCTCGCGATTTCCTCGGGTTTCCGGGGGGCCTGTCATCAGCTGCAAGTAGTCAATAACCACAATTTTCACGTCGTACTGACTCTTTAGACGGCGGCATTTTGCGCGCATCTCAAAGGAGGACATTCCGGGTGTATCGTCAATAAAAATGGGAGCTTCAACCAGGCCTTTAATGCGATGCTCCAACTGCTCCCACTCGTAGGGTTCAAGCTTACCACTACGAATCTTCTCGGAACCCAACTGTGTTTCACTGGAAATTAATCGATTCACCAACTGCACCGACGACATCTCCAGCGAGAAGATGGCCACTCCCATATTGTGATCGACAGCCATATTTCGTGTCATAGAGAGGACAAAAGCCGTCTTTCCCATAGAAGGACGTGCAGCAACAATTACCAAATCGGATCGCTGCCACCCGGAGGTCACCCTGTCAAGATCCGAGAAACCCGAGGGCACACCACTTAATCCGTCATCCTTTTTGGCAGCCTCTTCGATTTGGGTAATGGCTTCCTGTATAAGCGATTTGATCCCTGATGATTCTTTTTTAATATTCCCTTCAGCCACCTGAAAAAGTGAGCTCTCGGAAAAATCGATCAAATCATCCACATCAACGGTATCGTCATAAGCCTTATTGGTAATTTCGGAAGCCACCCGAATAAGTTCCCGTTGAATATGCTTTTGGGAAACAATACGCGCATGATACTCGATGTGTGCAGCCGAAGCAACCTTACTGGTAAGCTGTGTAATATAAAAAGGGCCGCCAATTTCTTCCAACTCGCCCCGTTTACGTAACTCTTCGGTTACGGTAAGTATATCGATAGGCTGAAGTTCATTGGAAAGATCCAAGACAACTTGAAAAATTTTTCGATGTGCATCTTTGTAAAATGAATCCGGCGATAAAATATCCATCACAGCAATAATGGCATCTTTCTCAATCATTACGCCACCCAATACCGCCTCTTCCAGATCGACGGCTTGTGGAGGCATCTTCCCCAGCTCACCTACAGGCATGATTTTTCCTGTGTTGTTTTTTCGTTGATTCGTTCCGGCCATATCGCATATATTTTTTACAAAAGTAATACTTGCGTCCACATCTTATCTTAGAAAAAATCGTTTATTTTGGATGAGTTGTCAACGGTAATTGTTGACAACCTGTTGATATCTTTCAAGCACAACATGCAATGCAATCTTTAACACGAACAAACTATGATATATAAAGCTCCGGCCAAGATCAACGTAGGCCTTGACATTTTAAACAAGCGTTCCGATGGCTTCCATACACTGGAAAGTCTATTTGTGCCTCTCCCGTTTTATGATCTTATCGAATTCCGTGAGCATAGCACATTTAAACTAACCAACACAGGGATTAACATCGATTGCCCTCCCGAACAGAATCTTCTTTACAAGACTTGGCAGGCCTTACAACAGCAATTCAATATTCCACCAGTTCAAATACACCTTCACAAACAAATTCCCTATGGTGCCGGCCTTGGGGGAGGATCTTCGGATGCCACAACACTTCTGATGGCGCTAAACACTTTTTTTGAACTCAAGCTGACCCGGGAAGATCTGCACAAAATCGCAAAAAAATTAGGCAGTGACTGTCCCTTCTTTCTTTACGGCAAACCTATGTTCACAAAAGGCATTGGAGATGAATTCGAGCCCACCCCGATTGATCTGAGGGGGTTGTATTATGCCCTTTTTGTTCCCGACACTCCTGTCAGCACACCCTGGGCCTACAGTAAGATTACCCCCTTAAAGCCTGAAGTACCCTTAAAGCAGCGGCTACTTATGCCTATGAGGCTATGGCAAACACATATACAAAATGCCTTTGAACCTGCTATATTTCAAGCGTACCCAAAAATTGAGCGACTTAAAAACCAGCTTATTGCCGCAGGCGCCGACTATGCATCCCTTTCGGGCAGCGGATCAGCGGTTTATGCCATAAGCAAAAGACCTTTACCTATAGGGAAGATGTCTGACACCCCCCTGGTTTCACATGGACAGCTATAAAAAAACGGTACCCCCCCGAAGAAGGTACCGCTATATCAAGAGCGATTTTTCTTAGTCTAACTCAACGAGCAAAACACCCTTAGCGATCTTGTCCCCCTCTTTTACGTGGATCTTCTTAACTGTCCCCCCCATAGAAAAGAGCAATCGATTTTTCATCTTCATCGATTCAAGCACAATATACACATCGCCTTCTTCCACTTGCTGGCCCTCCTTAACTTCTACTTTAAGGATGGTTCCGGGAATACGGGAATACAATTGCTTGGGACTTGGAATTTCCCACTTCTTTCGGGTCTTGTACTTTTTGCTAAGCAATGTACGGTATTTGTCGCCATCTACAACCAATGTCTTATAGCGTGTTTTTGCTTCGCCACCATTGGTCTTATCGTTTGTTGTATCTTTTTTTTCTGCCATACTTCAAGGTTTAAAATGGAGGAATACCATGTTTCTTCGCAGGTCGCTTATCGGCCTTGTTCTTGGAAACTTCAATGGCATGTACCAATAGTTTTCGTGTTTCACTAGGTTCGATAACCGAATCTACATAACCTTTAGCAGCAGCAACATAGGGATTGGCAAATTTCTCTTTATACTCCTTCACCTTTTGCTTACGCATTTGTTCAGGATCCTCGGCATTCATAATTTCCTTGCGGAAAATAATGTTGGCAGCTCCCTCTGGTCCCATAACAGCAATTTCAGCTCCTGGCCAGGCAAACACATAGTCGGCATTCAGGTGTCGTGAGTTCATGGCAATGTACCCACCTCCATAAGCTTTGCGCAGAATGATAGTAATCTTTGGCACATTGGCTTCACTGTAGGCATACAGAATCTTCGCCCCGTGACGGATTACACCTGCATGCTCTTGATCGATACCAGGCAGATAACCGGGCAAGTCAACCAGCGTTACAATAGGAATATCAAAAGCGTCGCAATAGCGAATAAAGCGAGCTGCTTTATCGGAAGAATCCACATCCAACACACCGGCAAGCACCAAAGGTTGATTACAAACGAAACCGGTAGTTTCCCCATTTATACGACCGAAACCAATCACAACGTTTTCGGCCCATTTTTCCTGTACTTCAAAGAATTCGGACCCATCGGTCAAGGAGCGAATCACATCACGCACATCGTAGGGTTCTTTCGGATTCCCAGGTACAATATCCTCAATATCATACTCGTTAAGTGGCTCCGCAGGCTCCATTGCACGGGCCTTTTGGCTGTTATTCCAGGGGATATAAGTAATGAGCTTCTTAATTTGCTCAAAACATTCCAGTTCACTCTCGGCAAAGAAATGAGCATTCCCTGTAATTTCGCTGTGTACACGGGCCCCTCCCAGAGCTTCCATGGAGATCTCCTCTCCCAGCACCGTCTTAATAACTTCCGGGCCTGTAATGAACATCTTTGAGATCTTGTCCACGGTAAATACAAAGTCGGTTAAGGCAGGAGAATATACAGCACCGCCGGCACATGGGCCCAGGATAACTGAAATTTGAGGAATAACCCCTGAAGCCAACGTGTTGCGGTAAAAAATCTCACCGTAACCCGCCAGGGAGTTTACGCCTTCCTGGATTCGAGCACCACCAGAATCATTAATTCCAATCAAAGGCACACGCATTTTCATGGCGTGATCCATGATTTTGGTAATCTTGCGGGCGTGCATCAGACCAAGGGATCCACCTGCTACGGTGAAGTCCTGAGCATAAATGCATACAGGAGCCCCATAAATGGTTCCTGTACCAATGATAACGCCATCGCCATGAAGCACTTTTTTGTCCATGTTAAAGTCGCGAGCTTCATGTTCCACGAACAAGTCGTATTCATGGAAGGAATCCTCATCGAGTAAGGTGATAATCCGTTCTCGAGCGGTCATCTTACCCATGGCTACCTGCTTCTCGATGGCTTTTTCGCCGCCACCCTGAAGCACCTTCTCGCGCTTCTTCTGTAATTCAAGAATTTTCCGTTTTAAAGACATACCTTTTAAATTTGGTTTACACTAATGCGGTTAACCGGGGCTAACACACAAAAAATGTCAAAACTCAGACTACAACATTACAAAATCCGAGGCTTTAATGAAAGGAATAGCGACATTTTTCTTGTCGCCAAATTCATAAATAACTATTTATTAATGCATTACTATAAAGACCTTCTATATCCTTTTTTCTTGCCAAAAGCCTATTTAGGCGCCAATCGATACAGATAGAGACCAATTATCAAAAACAAGATATTTGGAATCCACACTGCCACCAAGGGCTCAACACTTCCGGTAATGGCAAACATTTGGGCAAAACGCATAAAGAGAATATACGAAAAGCTTAAGAGCAAACCCAATCCAATATGCATCCCTACTCCTCCTCTCACCTTACGTGAGGAAAGACTTACCCCAATAAGGGTAAGAATAAACGTAGAAAATGGATAGGCTGTGCGGCTATGTTTTTGTATTAATAATTCATTGATATTATCGGCACCCTGCATACGCTGCTCGGCAATAAAATCATTTAATTGCCTATTGTCCATTGTTTGTACAAATTCCTCGTATCGATCGAAATCTGCAGGTGTCATATTCAGGGTTGTATCCAATCTACGCCCCGATTCAACAGTCTCCTCCCCGTTGGGTTCGATATGCCGAATATAGTATCGGTGTATTTGCCAATTGTTGTTTGTGGAATCCCATTTAATGTAGTCCGAGAGGAGCTTATACCGTAACTCGCCCTCTTCAAACTTCTCCATGGAGAATTTGGTTCCCATATTATTGCGCACATTAAAGGTTCGCATATAAATAAAGGTGCCCGGTTCAATTTGCCTATGCACATTGTGCCC
>JAWOEH010000067.1:0-23254 GCA_046482855.1 Bacteroidales bacterium
CTGATGGAAGCAAAATCGCTTTCACTTTCAAAGGGAACATTTACACAGTTAACGCTAACGGAGGCGAAGCAAGACAGTTAACCTACCATGCTGATCACGATTATATGCCGGTATGGAACCACGAAGGTTCAAAAATCAGCTTTGCCTCGAACCGACATGGCAATTTTGACATTTTTATTGTGGATGCCGAAGGTGGTACACCCAAGCGGTTAACCTATCACTCAAACGATGAGTATCCTTATACTTTTAGCAACGACGATAAGCAGATTATCTTTGGCGGACAACGCCTTGATGCAGTAAATCACCGACAATACCCCACAGGCTCGCAACCTGAACTATACACGGTAGCCGCCGAAGGCAGCAACGTACACCAACTATGGACAATTCCTGCCGAAATGGTACAGGTGAGCGCCGATGGTAAAACCATGGTATACCATGACAAAAAAGGAGGCGAAAACCGCTGGCGCAAACACCACAAATCGGCTATTACTCGCGACATATGGACATACGACAGGGAAAGCAAGCAACACAAAATGATTACCTCATTTAAAGGTGAAGATCGTAATCCTGTATTCGCAAAAGACAATGGCAGTATTTACTATTTAAGCGAGCAGAACGGTAGCTTTAATGTGCACATGCTAAGCCTTAGCAACCCGGAAAACGTTAAGCAGATAACAAATTTTGAGCTACACCCGGTTCGCTTTTTAAGCATTAGCAAGGACGAGACGCTTTGTTATACGCAGCATGGGGATCTTTACACACAAAAACCAGGAGGAGAACCCCGCCTGATTGAGGTAAACATAAACAGTGGCGCACTGGCCAACAATTTGCAAACCCTGCCCATTGGAGGCAATATGTCGGAAATGGCCATTTCGCCCAATGGCAAAGAGGTAGCCTTTATTGCACGTGGCGAAGTTTTTGTATCGTCGGTTGAAGGCAAATTCACCAAACGGCTTACCAACACAACCGAACAGGAGAAATATGTGAGTTTCTCGGCAGATGGTGAGGCTGTAATTTATGCCAGCTTGCGCAACAGCACCTGGGGCATTTACAAAACCACCAAAACCCTCGAAAACGAACCGTACTTTTTCGCCTCTACCTTGCTTACCGAGGAGAAGGTTATCGATAATGACAACGATAATTACCAGCCCAAAATTTCGCCCGACGGCAAAGAGATTGCTTTTATCGAAAACCGTCGTTCGCTAAAGGTTTACAACATCGAAAGCAAACAAATACGCGAGATTCTTGGTCCTGATAAGCTCTATTACATGCGCGAAGGCGACCAGTCCTTTACCTGGAGTCCCGACAGTAAATGGTTACTTGCCAAATACTCGCCCAACTTAGGTGTAAGTGAAGTAGTATTAATCAAAGCTTCAGGCCGGGAGGAGATGATAAATCTTACCGAAAGCGGATTTGGTAATTACTCGGCAAAATGGGTGAACGGCGGCAAGCAAATTATGTGGTTTAGCGACCGGCACGGATTGCGTTCACATGCTACCAGCGGAATACGACAACTGGATGTGTATTCGCTCTTCTTAACCCGCGATAGCTGGGACAAATTCAACATGTCCGAAGATGAGTACAAACTCTGGAAGGAGATTGAAACCTTGGAAAAAGAGAAAAACGCTGGAAAAGAGAGTAAAAATGGCAAAAGGAAGAAAAAGGATGCCGACAAGGATCAAGTGGATTCATTATCCGTGAAGTTTGATTGGGATGGATTAAAAGATCGCAAAAAACGCTTGACCATCCACTCCTCCAGCCTGGCCGACGCGGTTCTCTCAAAAGATGGTACCACTTTATATTATCTTACACGTTTTGAGAAAGGATTAAACCTTTGGAGCACCAATTTGCGAACACAAGAAACCAAAATGATAATTCCACTGGGTGCACGCCGTGCCGGTATTCAATGGAACAAGGATATGAGCAAGCTTTTCCTGCTTGCCGATGGCAAAATATCGACAGTTGATGTGACATCAAAATCCACAAAGCCTGTAAGCATCCGGGGGGATGTGACCATTGATCTGGCACACGAACGTCAACTGATGTTCGACCATGTTTGGAAACGTACCAAAGCCATGTTTTACACCTCAGATTACCATGGAGCGCCATGGGATAAGCTTCGCGAGGAGTACAAACCCAAACTGCCATTATTGGGTAACGACATCGAACTTACCGAATTATTATCAGAAATGCTTGGTGAGCTCAACGTTTCGCACAGCGGTGCCCGCTATCGCTACCGAAAACCTGATGCAACAAAAACTGCCTCATTGGGGATCTTTATAGATTATGCTTACACCGGCGCAGGATTAAAAATTGCCGAAATTATGCAATTTGGCCCACTGGATAAGGAACATATTAAGGTAACTCCCGGAATGGTTATCAAAGCTATCGACGGGCAGCTAATTACCAACGATGTGGATTATGCCAAGTTCCTGGATAAAAAAGACGATAAATTTACTCTGCTGGAAATTTACAATCCCGCGGAAAAAACAACCTTTAACGTTACAGTAAAACCTGCCAGTTTAGGGACAGAACGATCGCTTCAGTACAACAGATGGGTTAAGCAAAACGAACAACTTGTTGACAGCCTGAGCAATGGCCAACTTGGGTATGTACATATTCCCGGAATGAGCGATGGCCCTTACCGCAACACATACGACAAAGCGATGGGAAAATATGCACATACCAAAGGCATGATCATCGACACGCGCTTTAATGGCGGCGGCGACCTGGTTAGTGATTTGGCCATGTTCCTTACCGGAAAACCGTTCCTTGAGTATGCTATTGAGTCGCGCTCGTTAGGTACCGAACCCCTTGCCCGCTGGACCAAACCCTCGGTAGCGATGGTGAACGAAGCCAACTATAGCGATGGTCACTGCTTTAGCTGTGGGTATCAGGATTTGGGTATTGGCACGCTCATTGGGATGCCCGTTCCCGGAACCTGTAGCTTTGCCGGTTGGGAAATGCTCCAGAATGGCAGAATACTATGGGGCTCGGTTCCTGTAAGTGCCAAAAATATGAAAGGCGAATGGCTGGAAAACAACCAAACCATGCCGGATATTGTTGTTAAAAATATGCCCGGCGAAATTGACAACGGGCGTGATCAACAGCTGGAAGCTGCCATTGAGGAACTTTTGAAAAATGTAAAGTAGTCCATAACAAATAAACATCAAAAAAGAGAGTGACGAAATCACTCTCTTTTTTGATCTTATAAACCCAATTTACCAACGACGCATAATTGCTACGGGCTATGTATATCCGCTTTATAATTACGGCAAGATCCCCATTTTATAGCCACAAACCAAACAGGCAAGAAAGTTGCGTACCTACCACCTTTCGGGAATAGCAAAAAACAATTGAACCTACACTAGGCCTGTTCAGTTATCAAAGCCATCAGCTCATCTGCCGATATTTTGGCCGATTGATCGGTGTCGGCCAGCAGCTTGTCGGCCAAATCTCGTTTGCTATGATGCAACTTAACAATTTTTTCCTCGATGGTATTTTCAGCAATCAGCCGATATATGGTAACAGGACGCTTCTGGCCAATGCGATGTACCCGGTCCGATGCCTGATCTTCCACAGCCGGATTCCACCACGGATCCATATGAATAACATAGTCGGCAGCTGTTAAATTCAACCCAACGCCACCGGCCTTCAGGCTAATAAGAAACAATTCACTCTTACCTCCCTGAAAATTATCAATAGCTATCTCCCGCTTCTTTAAAGGTGTGGCCCCATCCAGGTATTCATAGGCTATGCCCTTATTATCCAACATACTCCGAATAAGAGAAAGATGTTTGGTAAACTGCGAAAAGATTAAAGCTTTGTGATTCGCCTCGATCAGTTCCTCAACCAATTTCTCCAGGGTTTCAAGTTTTGAGCTGGGCAGGTTACTTTCCGGAACTACCAACTGCGGATGACAACTTAACTGGCGTAGTTTGGTAATTTGTGCCAGAATCTGCAAGTGCTTTGCCCCTCCTGAGTCTCCTGCTAGTTCCAACTGATTAACAGCCTCCTGCCTCATGGTTTCATACAAAGCGCTTTCCTCATCGGATAAGGGCACCTGAATGCTGATTTCTGTTTTTTCGGGAAGATCTTCCAGTACGTCGGATTTTTTCCGGCGCAATACAAAGGGGGCAATATACTTGTTTAACATTTTATGAAGATGGGCATTATCGGTTCCGCCGTTCTTCATAAACTTTTCGGCGAAATGCTTTGCGGAACCCAACATCCCGGGATTAATAAACTGAAACAGATTCCATAACTCTCCTAAATGGTTCTGAATAGGGGTACCGGTTGTGATAATGCGGAAATGGCTTTGCAATTTCATTACCGCTTTGCTACGCATACTTTTCGCATTTTTTATGGCATGCGCTTCATCCAGTACGGTAATATTCCACTGTCGGTGTTCAAGCAAATCGGGGTTGGCCTGCAAAATTCCATAGCTCACCACAAGCACATCGTAGGGCTCAAGTGTGTCCAATAACGCTTGTCGATTCTGGTTTTTCAGTTCCACAGGACGAAGTGTTGGCGCAAACCGATACAACTCCTTGGTCCAATTATTACATACGGAGGCAGGAGCTACCACTAAGGCGGGCCCGTTTTTGGCATATTTTAACATAATAGCAATACACTGAAGGGTTTTTCCCAAGCCCATGTCATCGGCCAAACATGCACCTACGCCCCAGTTATGCAGCCTATCGAGCCACAAAACACCTTCCTTTTGATAAGGCCGCAACTCGGCCTGTAAGTTATCAGGTACTGAAGGTTGGTAACTTTTTAGCTTATCCAGATTTTTCAGGTGCTCGTTCCAGCCTTTGTCTGTTTTTGTAGTTTTTACACCTTCCACAAAGGTCTCAATAGCGGCAGTTCCCAAAGGATGGACTAAAAGCTTCTTCCCTTTTTTCTGCGCCACGGCCCCTACGGCAGCCAATCGTTTCTGCAGATCTTTGCACAACGATAAATAGGTTTTATCGTCGAGCTGTATGTATTTTCGACTACCCTTATTGGATTTTTCAAGCAATTGCTGAATTGTCATTCTCACCTCATCGTCAACGGTCACCTCGGCCTCCAGTCCAAACCAGTTGTTTTCTTTCTTTATACTCACATTAAATTCGGCCGGTGTTAATACCTTAGCAACTCGCATACGCTCCCCTTTTGGCCAGATAAGCTTAACAGCAGGAGCATGCTCCTTCACTTCGGCAAGGAAATCTAAAATATCCTGCTCTTCCTCTAAAATAAGCTGTTCCGAAGCATCCTCAAGCTCCCTGAGCCAGTTTACTCGTTCAATAAGATCTGTGACCTTCTCTCTTTCGCGTGCATGATTTCGTTTTACATTAAAATGCTTACCATCGGTACTTTTTACCAACACATTTTTAGAGCCAACACCCGGTACATAGCGTGCTTCGGCATCTTCCAATACTTCGATAAGTATTTGTACGTGTAGCTTATTACCTACGGGTGTAAGTTGTAATACCGGTACATTGGCACTCTCTTTCTCGCTCACCCCACTTTCGGCAAAATTGCCGGTTACAGGCATTATCCGGCTAAGATTTCCCATAAGCTTTTTCGCTTTTGGTAATCCTTTTTCAGGAATATGCAATTCAGTAGTGTTTGCCTCCTGTAATATCCTATAAATACGCAATAAACTTACAGGCCAATCGACATAAATATAGCTGGTTTCACTCTCCTTAATAATTTGATATTCCGGTGTATCGGGCACAAGTTTTAGCGTAGCTCCTTTGTTATTTTTGTCAATTTGCAAACGAGCCTCCTGAATGTGTATTTGCAAAGGCAGGTGGGGTTCGTCAATGGTATATACTTCCGGATGCGCTGCAAGTGTCTTCATCAATTTGCCAGGATTTCTGACAGCTACCTCATTAAAAAATGAATGTTTACCTAAACAAGCGACTATAGCAGTATCTTCAGATGTAGCAAAGTCAGGCATTTTGTTCACAAGCCGGGTTAAGGAACGTTCTTTTCCCTTGGACCAACCATTCTTTTGCTTTGTTTGTTCTAAACATACCAGTTGTATATCCTGCAAGGGGTCAACTAACCATATTAATCGCTTCTGTTGAGATTGCGTTTTCTGATTTTGTGCCCCTTTATTTTGTTTCAGTTCACTCTCCAAAAGGGTTAGTACTTTTTGCCAATTCTCGCCAGGCCTATAGATCTCGGCCAAAGGAAGCATATTAAATTTTTCGCGCAACTGTGCCAAACGCTTTCGGGCATATTCCTGCGTATCCTCTTCACCCGTTAAGCCTGCAGCTCTGTATTCAAACTCTATTTTCTCTTCGGCAACAGGATCAAGGTAGGCATCACTAAATCCACTGCCCATCCACTTGACAACAGCTGTTAAAAAATGCCTGTTTATGGAACTTTTAAACGAATAGAAGATTGCAGCTGAAGAGGTTGGTTTCTTCCCCAATACATGGTTTATAAAATCTAAAACAATCTGGGCAAACTCTTTAAACGGCTTCTCAATTTCCTGTTGATTAGGCATTCGTTTTATGGCATTGCGTATAAAGGTGGCTGCAGCAGTCAGGTTATCGGCTCCCCCATCGGCAAGAAGCACCAAACCATAGAGCAATCCATAAATTCCGGGAAGATCTTTTCGTCTGTGGCCCTTTTCTTCCTGGTAATCCAGAAGAAACTGGCTTGCTTGTTGCAAAGCTATCTGGGTATCTCCTTTTAAAAATGTAGAAAAAAATAAACTATCGGGCGACAACCTCAATTCAGTGGTAATTTCCACCACCTCCTCTACCGGCAAAAGCAGATGTGCACACGAGGCATAATTGTATTGCAAAAACGGCTCTTCAACCAATGAACTATCTATATAAATATCTCTTAGTTGTGCAAAATATCGATAGGGAAGAATAAAAGGCAATGTTTCCAAAAAGAGCAATCGCTGATTTTTATCAAAATAGGGTAGTATGGGTTTAATAGCTGAAAAATCACCAATTCTCATCAATGCTTTTGTGAATACATCGGTAGTATCCGACCAACTATACGATTTTGAAAAATGGGTTTTCTCATCAAGTAACAATACATCTTTGGTAAGAATTGCCAAATGAATAAAAATATTGTTATAGAAATAATAAAAGCCCCTATTAAGATAACTAAGTATTTCTCGAACTAAGGTTTGATTATCATCAGCCAGGGGCATAATCCTGACGGCTACCGCTTTGTCAACATAATATCCGTCAGGAGTTCTATAAAACAATCCTTTATCTTCCAGACTTTCAACACTCTTATCGATGGTTCCTTTCCTAACAGAGGCATATTGGCTTAGCGCACCCAAAACACTTTTAGCAATCTCCTTTGCCTGCGATTTGGAAATGGGTGTAGCGATAAATGTAAGTATCTTCAAAACGACAGCTTCAACACTGTTCAGCTCAATGCTTGTTATCCCTGCAGGGAGTTCCGGCTTATCGGATGGCTCAAACAATTGCTCCATTATTTTTTATTTTCAAAAGTATTCAATAGTAGCAAATTTGCGAAAAATCTTATGGAGTTTTGTACGAATTCGTCCCCTGTTTATAATAAGGTACTTTTTAGAATCATGTCACGGAGAAGGCGGAATCAAGTTTACAAGTAGCTATGAAATGTACGTTACATGGCATTTTCGTCTACTTATACTCACGCGTGTGTTCCACCAACCTACGAATCATGGCAAGGTTCATATTAATCCTGACATCAAGGGCAATAAAGTAGCCTTAAAATGATTTCTTCTGCCTGAAAAGTCCATCCTTTTTCATATTCGCGAATACTTTCACTAGCTATTTCAGGGGATGCCCCAAAATGGCTACAAGGAATATTTCTTCCATCGTTATGTCGATAACGAACAAAGCAAGAACTTATTAAAGATACACCGTGATTCCTTTAATGGAGCCATATTATCATTAAAAAATCACCTATAATGGGGATTGCCAGGATTTAGCAGCTCCCTAATTTTGTCCATAATTAAAAACCATCAACATTGACTATACCGGACAAAATAGCATACGTAAAATCTTTTCCTCCTCAATTTGGATGGAAAGGGATAGGGCTTTTTCTTCTACTGGAAATACTTCCTCCTTTTCTATATGCACAATCAAATCACCATATATCCGGTACTGTTATTGAAGAGGAGAATAAACGGCCGATACATTATGCGGCCGTTGGTTTAAAGGAGTTAAACCAATGGAAATACTCCGATAAAAAGGGAAATTTTACATTTAAAAAGGTTCCATCCGGAACATATACAATATTAATCCACTGCCTTGGATATGAACAAATTGAGGAAACAATATCCATATATGGCGATTGGCATCAAACAATATCACTGGCAAATTTGGATTTACAAATTCCGGAATTAATCGTTACAGCCACCCGAAAAAATAACGAAGTCGGCACCTCTGTAATTAACCGACAGGCGATACAACATATCCAACCATCTGGGTTTAGTGATTTATTAGAACTTCTGCCAGGATACCGTTGGAAAAAACGAGACATGTCGAAAATTAACAGCATACAACTTCGGCAAGTAGGCAGTGACATAAACACGGCATTTGGCACCTCGTTTTTTGTCGATGGGATGCCTATCAGCACTGATGGAGCGTTGCAGGGCAACAACCTGTGGGGTCAGGGAATTAAAGTGCAAAACCGGATAAATGTTGCCCGTGGAGTAGATATGCGCGAAATCTCCACTGATGACATTGAAAGCGTTGAAATCATTCGTGGCGTACCCTCCGTAAAACATGGTAATCTCTCCACTGGTGCAATTATTATAAAACGCAAATGGGGCTCAACTCCCTTAACAGCCAGACTAAAGACTGACCTCCAAAATAAAGTTGCAGCGCTAAACAAAGGCGTAAAACTAGGGAACAACAGAGGCATTATAAATTTAGGAACAGAGGTATTACATTACAAAACCGATCCACGTAACCCACTAACCACGTACCTGCGTAATAAAACTTCGTTAAGGTATTCAAATCATTACACACGTGGTGAAAATACCTTAACAATAAAAACGGGGATTGCTTACCTGCTAACCTTAAATCGCGATAAAGCAGATCCTGAGCTCAATTATGGGATGAAAGATGATTACCGTTCCGATCTTTCAGAAACAAATCTCACCTTTCAAAGTAAACTTCAGATGCCCGGACATTTGACAAAAACCTTTGACTTGCGGATAAAAACAACGTACCGGAAAAATACACTTCTTCGCGAGCGAATGGTATCCTTAACAGGTCCTCGTCCTTTGCCTATTAGCATGGAAGAAGGGAGTGACTATGCTCCATTTTTACCCACTCAATATGCAGCACATTTTAAACGAGACGACCGTCCTATTAACTCCTTTAGCACACTTACTTTTTCGTTAAGCGGAATTGAGCCTCATATACGCCATCAGTTCAATAGCGGCCTGGAGTGGCACTATTTAAAGAACTTCGGAAAAGGGGACCAATTTGATATTACGCGTCCAATTTCCCCTTCATCAGGAGGACGTCCGTACGATTTTAGCGGTGTACCGGCACTAAACCGGGTAGCTTTTTTTGCTGAGGAAGAATTGTATATAAACAAACATGAACATAGCCTAAAGATTAAGCCCGGAATACGAATCTCAATGCTCCCGGGACTCAACAGCGCATTTGCTATGCAAGGACAACACTATATCGATTGGCGCGGGCATATATGCTATAGTTTACCTGCAATTAAGCTAACCCACAAACATATCAAACTATCATTCACCGGAGCTGTGGGGCAAATGACACGGATGCCAGCTCTTGCACACCTCTATCCACAAAAGAACTATTTTGATATCATCGAACTTAACTATTATTCGCAAAATCCGGAATTACGCCAGCTTTATGTAAAAACCAAAATTAAGGATCTAACCAATTATCAAATACACCCGGTTGTAAACTTAAAAAAAGAGGCAGGTATTGAGTTCGAGATTGGTAAAACCCGAATTTCTCTGTCGGTTTTTGACGAGCATATGAATAACGGCATTATTTCAAGCACGCGGTATACTTCCTATACCTACAATCATTACCAACCTGAATCGGTTCTGTCAGGCAATTTAGACTCTCCACCTAAAATAGAGCAATTTACCTCTGAAAAGCGATCACGCTTATTTGGTTATAGTAAATATGTTAACGGAGCCGAACTGCATAAAAAGGGTCTTGAATACCAAATTTCCACGTCTCAAATCAAAGCCCTGAACACGCGTATCAGCATCAACGGGGCATGGTTTAAAACACGCTACAACATATCAATACCCGAATACATGAGCCGTGAATTTGTATATGACGGAAGCCATTATCCCTATGTAGGCATATTTGCGACCACCAATAAAAGCAAAGAGAAGGAAATGCTTAATACTAATTTGCGATTTGATACGCATGTACCCAGGCATAGATTGTTGATTACCTTGTCGTTTCAAACCACATGGTATCGAGAAGACAGGCACTTGCCATACGATGGCACTCCCATTGCATACTTAGATAATTACGGGAAGTATCATCAGTATAGCGAAGCTGACAAGAAGGATGCGATGCTGAAACTACTCACTCGTTCATTTCCCCCCTACTATTTTAACGCAGACACGGAGCCCATTGACCTGGGAATTAACATAAAACTAAGTAAGGAAATTGGCAAAAATCTGAGTTTCGCATTTTATGTAAACAACCTTATTACCTATTTGCCGGATTATAAAACCATAACCGGTGCAACAATAAGCCGAAATAGCAGCCCCTATTTTGGCATGGAACTAAAAATAAATATTTAACCAATTACAATTATGAAACGAATAAATTTAATTTTAGCTATGGCAGTGTTGCTTTTTGCAACCTCCTGTGAAGATGATGAGAATTCTGTTCCCATGTCGGAACTAACCCTTAAAGTTATCATGCCTGAAATGATGGGCAAAGATGCTACTGCCGATGATCTTAGCGTTGAACTAACCAATATCACGAATGGAAAAATAGTATCCGGAAAGACAAACGCTATGGGCATCTACACCATAAAAACAGAAGAAGGTATTTACTCTGTTTTGGTGAACGGAGAGAAAAGCTACACCTCCGAGGTTGGCAATAGTCAATTTGAACAACAAGTTACCGTAAAAGGGTTAGTAGAAAATGTGAGTGTAAGTGGTGAAACTTCGGAAATTAAGCTTCCTCTGTTTATTGCTCCGGCCAGCGGGGGGTGGGTATTCAAAGAACTTTATGTAACCGGCTCCAAAACGCCCGAAGGTAAAAGCTACTATAAGGACAAATACATAGAGATTTATAATAATACCGATGATGTATTATATGCTGATGGAATCTGCATTGGCG
Source organism: Bacteroidales bacterium (assembly GCA_046482855.1). GTDB lineage: Bacteria > Bacteroidota > Bacteroidia > Bacteroidales > UBA12077 > CAYVSF01. Next base: position 11,316 of record JAWOEH010000067.1, read on the forward strand.
AATCGGATCACAATACAGCTTTCGATCTTAACATATGGGAAGAGAAGCGAGATGAGTATTTTGTAACACATGTAATTTATACTATCCCTGGCAATGGAACCGATTATCCTGTAGCCCCTGGTGAAAGCGTAATATTGGCCGATGTTGCTATTAATCATACAGCTGAAAATCCCAACTCAATTGATCTATCGGCAGCCAATTTTGAATGGTATGACGAACACAGACTAGACGTAGATGTTCCGGAGGTGCCGAATCTAATCAAGCATTTTAGTTACTCAAAATCCATATGGACCCCAAACAATCGCGGGTTTAATTCTTATGTACTTTTCAAACCCGAAAGCTCGATGGCTGATTTTCTTTCGAATAATATGATAGAAAAGCAAAACAACAATGGCAGCACTTCCATTCGCTATCAAGTAGCCAACAGCATTATTCTGGATGCAATTGAAATGGGTACACCTTCGGACTTCAGCAGCAAAGCATTATGCCCTGCGCTCGATATAAGCTATATCAACTGTGGCGATGGTGACGATGCACGGTATGGGAAAGTAGTAAGACGAAAAGTGCAAACGACTAAGAACGGGCGCATTGTATACATGGACACCAACAATTCGGCAGTTGATTTCCATAGTACAGTAGATCCGCAACCGGGAGTATTCGAATAACAGAAAGAAGAAGTGTGTTTGAGGGACAAATTAGCATGAGACAGAATATTTTTTTCTTACTCCTAATACTTGTTTGCTACAAAAGTACGCAGGGAAATGACACCATGACGGTTCACCGGCGTACTTACCTGTGGCATACGAATGAACATGTAATTATAGGGTTGGGTTATAACCAGCCCACCCTCAAACACTTTTTCCCTTTTAAAGACTATGCCTCTATTTCGGCCACAGCCTTTACCCGAAATAGCGACACACATAATCTGCATTATAAAGGGACTCATAAAAAGCTCTTCAGTGCAAAAACAGAGGGATACAAAAGAAACGGTAAAAGCGCGCTATTCGGGGAAGCCGCCTACATTAAGGGGAAGAGCAGGAATATCAAGTGGTCACATGCAGACGATCATCATCGGCTTGGTCCTTACCTTATTGCCGACACCACAACAGGCAACCCAAAGTACGAAACTTATCTTCTATCAGGCGGCCTGTCGAGGGAAACAAGACTAGGCATGTGGGGAATGTCAGCCGACTATCGGGCTAAAAACAGGTACCGCACCAGTGATCCGCGTAGCTATTCAGTGATATCCGATTTCTCCCTCCTTGTAAATTGGTCTGTCCCGCTACGTTCCAACCTCATCCCAAATATCTCAGTCAGTTATGGGCATTATGAGCAAGATGTGTCCATCAGAAACGTTCAATCCGATCGTACAGATAGGTTCTATTTTCTATATGGATATGGATTTTACAACCAGCAAATTTCGGGAACCAATAAAAACTACTCCCTTAACTACAAAGGAGATAACATCAAATTAACAGGCCAACTTCTTCCTTTGAAAGATACAGGGCCCTATGTTAGTGTGCAGTTTATTCAGGAGGCAATTGATGCGCTTCACCACAACCGGATCAGAGGAAACTATTTAACCAATAAGCTGCAATCATTTGCAGGATATCAGAAAAAAAAGAATAAAACCCAGTATCGAATAGGCATGGAGGCTAACCTCTATAGGGGGGTAGGGACAGAGTATTATTATGAACAAGTAGTAGTTGATACAAGCACTATGTTATCTGAAAGCCGATTATTAACAAAAAATCAAAAATATATTCAGAATAAAACCCTATTGGCTTTAAGTATTAAGGGATGGTTCAGATTAGGTCACTTCCGCATCAATCCCTCTCTGAAAGCAGGGATTCACACTGCTGATTCAAAATACAAAACCACTCCCTTTAAAACTGCACGAAATCAAGGATTGGTAAGCACGGGATTAGAACTAATCAAAATTAGAGAGCATAGCCTGACCGGGATGACTATTAAAAGTACCTATCTCAATACCCGGAACATGGAGCAAATTCTCCCAAAAGAAAACCACATTGTTCAAAATACGCTATCACCCGACGATAATTATCTGACAGCCAGCAAATCAGCTATTTCCATAGCAACTCAACATATACATACAATGGAAAACGAAATTGCCTGGCGAATCCAAGTGGGATACCACTTGATAAAATACCAAAATAAAAGGCAATCAACGCTTCATGTTTCTCTATCGCTAATACTATAAAAGACAAATAGAACACATAATAACCAGAAACAAACGAAAAGATGGATACTATAATAGAATGCAAACATCTAACCCATTATTACGGGGAGAGATGCATTTACGAAGATTTGAATTTCACCATTCCCAAAGGGCGAATAGTAGGCCTGCTTGGTAAAAACGGAACAGGAAAAACCACAACCATCAATATTCTGAATGGGTATTTGCAACCACGCTCGGGGGACTGTCTGATGTTTGGACAAAAAGCGGGAAAGTTGACACCAGCAGTAAAGCAAAAAGTTGCATTGCTGCTGGAAGGTCATGTTCAGTATTCATTCATGAACATCGCGCAAATCGAAAAATTTTATGCATCCTTTTATCCTGCATGGGATAAAGAACCCTTTTATGAGCTAATGGGGAAACTCAAAATTGCACCCAACCAACGAATATCGAAAATGTCATGTGGGCAGCGATCACAGGTAGCCTTGGGGCTAATATTGGCACAAAATGCCGATTTGCTTATTCTTGATGATTTTTCCATGGGGCTGGATCCCGGTTATCGTCGGCTATTTATTGATTACCTGAGCGACTATGTGCGTGCTGAAGATAAAACAGTATTTATCACTTCGCACATTATACAGGATATGGAACGCCTAATTGACGATTGTATGATTCTTGATTACGGGAAGTTACTGCTACAACAACCTGTAGCAAAATTCCTGATAAATTTTAAACGCTACAGGATGCAAACTGACAGAGCTCCTGATTGGAATTCAATGCCTGTGATTCATCCCGAAATCATGCGTAACCAGAGCGAATTTTATTCATTTGCCGGCATAACAACTATTGAGAAAACACTGAATGAACAAGGATTTGCGCCCCGTAACTTAAAAGAAGAATCTCTAACACTTGAAGAGGCCTTTATTGGCTTAACCGGAAAATACTAAAATCATGATTAAAGCATTATTATATAAAGAGTGGTTAAAAACACGTTGGTTTATTCTAGCCCTTACCATTGTGGGACTATTGCTACACGTATACATGTTTCTGCGGGTTGGCCGTTCATTTCGTTTAGTTGGTGCCGAGCACATCTGGGATGTTGTCATTACCCGTAACCAGTTTCTATTTTCCGATATTAAATACCTCCCTCTGCTCAGTGGCATCATTCTGGGGCTCTCACAATTTATACCGGAAATATCCAACAAGCGCATTAAACTCACGTTTCATCTGCCTTTGTCAGAAATAAAGATCACTTCCTGGATGGTTGGCTATGGCTTTACAATGCTAATAGGCCTGTTTAGCATTCAATTCGCCGGGCTTTTAATGGGTATGCGTATTCTTTTTGCTCCCGAAATAGTAAGCAATGGAGCCTTAACTGTTCTTCCATGGTATATTGCAGGTTTGTGGGCCTACCTGAGCTGTGTTTTCATCAGCGTAGAACCTAGCTGGCGTATGCGGATACCTAATTTACTGCTCTCTACAGGACTTATCCGGATACTCTTTCTATCGGATTTTCCTGCTTCCTACCTAAAAATACCATTTACAATGATACTGGTAACAGGCCTGTTTATTCTATTTCTTTGGTTATCCGTATTCCGGTTAAAAATTGGCCGACAGTAGCACGTAAACTCATGTCGCATTACACATTGTATAAATAAACAACCCAATGAGAACAATCAAACTACTTCTATCGTTAACTTCTGTTATAATTCTTGCCTGGATTCTTCCATGGCTATGGCGCCTTGCTACCGACACCCCGGCAACCTATCCCTTCACCTATTACAGCTCAGTTTCAGAGTCATTTGGTATTCGAAAAATGGAAGGGAATGAGGTGATTTTAACCGATTCAAAAGGGAACCGATACAATCAGGCTCAATTTGACAGCATATTGCCTATGATATACTATCCGCAACTGGCTCGTGAAGGGAACCTCCCGGATAGCCTACATGGATTTGCAATAAACCAGCGCAATATCTCACGTAATAATTTCTATTTTCGATACCGCCCATCGACTAAAAACAGGCCTACAATTCCCTTATACACCCTTTTTGAATCAATGCCTAAGCGGGTGGACTTAGAAATGCCAGGTGACATGTTCAGACTCACCAATCATATACAATTCATTAAACCCGAGACCAATACAATTAATCATCGGAAAAGTAAGCGCTTTGATGAAGCATTGAAAAACGCAGGATTTCATGGCCCGGCAAAGCTTATTGCCGGAAACCCCACCACCAGAAAGCCGTATGATGAAGGCTATTTTATAACGGATGCAAAAAACACTCTCTTCCATCTAAAAATGGTAAACAACCGACCTTATGTTGCCCGCATAGATCTTCCCAATGCATTTACTCCGGTATGGATTAAAGTTACTGAATATCCGTCGCGCAAATTCTATGCATTTATTCTATCGGAGAAGGGTAAACTATTTAGTGTATTTACACAAGGGTATGATGTTAAACAAATTCCTGTACCTGCATTCAATCCCGACTCCGACAACCTGCTTATTATGGGAAATATGTTTAATTGGAATGTAGAAGTAACAACTAAGCATGACCAAACGGTTTATGCCGTTGATGCCGAGAGCTTAGCGCTTGTAGACAGTATAACGTTTAAGGCGCCTTCAAAGAATCATTTAGTTTACAACAGTCTGTTTGCCTTTAGTCTTGAGTTTTCTTCGCCAAACGATGAATACATAGCCCCTCGGGTAACATTTACCGGATTTGGTTATTTACTCTCATCGGGCATACTGATGTTGGTGTATTTCCTTCTACGCAGACGACAAAAAAAAACCATGTCAGTTGAATCATCCCTGCTAATCATAGCAACTGGGATCTTTGGTTTTATCAGTACCCTGGCCTTTGGTGATAGTGTATGAAAAAAATAATCGGAACAGAAATAATAAGATACTGAATTCATAGTACGTACGCTCGCAGATACACTCCAAGTTACACCACATATTTTAAATCATATAGGAAAATAAACTAAATTCAGAAAAATGAAACGACTATTGTTATTTTTCACGTCAGCGATTCTTTTGGCGGCGTGTTCGTCAACAGACAAAAAAAGTACCGAAACAACAGACACAATGACTGTGGATACCTCACTGGCAGTAAGTGTAGGAACACTGATGGAAATGGTTTCCGGAAACACAGGTGAAGAAGTTATAATTGAGGGTATTGTAACACATGTATGCATACATTCAGGTAAACGTTGTTTTCTGAAAGCATATGACAGTGATAATTCTATCCGAGTTGAAGCCAAAGGAAACATTGGGGGATTTAATTCAGAACTTAACGGAACACGTATGGCAGTTCGAGGCACCATCAGGGAAAATCGTCTATCGGAAGCGTATATCAATGAATGGGAACAAAAAACGCTAAACCAGAAAGAACAAGCAGAATTAGATGAAAACACATGCAGTGCAGAACTAGCCAACATCAAAGAAATGCGCGACTGGATGTTGGCAAATAACAAAGACTTCTATTCGATATATTATATCGAAGGCCTTGATTATAAAGTGTTAAATTAAGTATATGCAAAGAAAAAACAAACTACGATTATGGCTTCGCCGCATCCATCGCGATGCAGGCTACTTTGCAGTAGGCATTACGCTGGTTTATGCACTTTCAGGAATTTTTCTTCATCATAAAATGGGGGTGAAAATTACCACAGAAACGCTACAGCTTTCACCTAAACAAGAATCGGAAGCATTAAAACTGCAATGGGCATCAACGGTCCATTACAAGCCAATTACCTATACAGAAGAGCGAGCCGGAGAAATAGACTTTTATTTTCCGGGAGGAACAGGTACCTATAAAAAAAAATCAGGTGCCACATCTTTTGAAACCTATAAAGATCGTCCGTTGGTCAGATTCATGAGCCAGTTACACGAGAACCAGGTAAAAGGATGGGGTATTATTGCCGACATTTTTGCCTGCGTATTGATATTTTTAGCAATATCGGGGTTATTCATGGTACCCGGAAAAAATGGTTTCAAGCGCCGGGGAGTTTGGTGGTTTACTGCCGGCATTGGGTTGGTAGTCCTGTTTGTATTCGTTTAAAGACATAAACCTTTCTATTATCAGGAGGGCTTACATTAAAAGTAGCCCTCCATTTTGTTTCACACTCCCGTAACCCAATTTCCTATACAATAACCTGCCTATACTTGAAATTTATGAACGTATAACTATCAATCCCATACCTAAAACCTATTACATAGTAAAAAAAAAGTGCTCATGGACTCCCATTATTGCGTCAATGGTTGTAATTTTGGTACTGAAAGGGTTTCCCACAGCATCAATACCTGAAAATGCCGAGTACTATGAAAAAAGGATTGAAACGACTTGCCTATATCATGCTTACTTTATTGGCTATCGTCATTGTGTTATTGGTAGTTGCCAAGCTTTCGGAAAGGAAGATAACACAAATGGCCTTGCGTAAAGTCAGCCGCGATATTGAGGCACCTGTCACCATTCGGGATATCTCCTTCAACCTGCTGCGTAAATTTCCACTTGCCTCCATCGAGTTGGAAGGCGTAACATTGTGCGGGCAAAGCAATACGTCTTACCCGACAATCCCCGATACGTTGATGCAGATAGACAAGGCTTATGTCGCAGTTAAATCCATTCCACTCACCAAAGGCATCATTGAGGTGGTAAAAATAGATATTATAAACTCCAGGCTTAATTACCAAGTGGATAGCACCGGAATAAGCAACATTGACTTCCTGATGGCTACCGATACCACACAACCTGTCGATACAACTCCCGGGAAACCATTGGACATCACATTGACCGATCTTTCCGTTGAAAATTTAACCTGTTATTACAGCGACAGCAGCAATAGCCTTGCTGCCGAAGTTAACATACCTACGCTTCAACTCAGTGGGAAACTAAGTGGCGAATCAATCGCCGGTTCGGCCCATGGAAATATTCTTCTCTCACATGCCAATATGAAATCAACGCCGCTGCACTTAATGAATGCGATGGAACTGAAATTTGATGCCGATTATGCCAACGATTCCATTGTTATTGACCAGATGGAAATGGCATCGGAAGGCGTAAACCTGGCTATTGAAGGCGGTGTAAAACTGGGCGACACGCTCAAGACAAATTTACTGGTTCAGCAAACCGAATTAAGTTTGCAGTCGCTGGCAAAATACCTGCCCGACAGCCTTATAAAAGCCTACCAAATAGAATCAGTGGCAGGGAACATACAGTTAGCAGGTACCATCAAAGGAAACTACTCCTCAACCGAAATGCCAAGAGTAACTATGGATATAACTCTGGACAATGGCCAATTGTCGGCCATGAACTATCCGAGCTTGAAGAACATTTTACTAAGCGGGAAGATCACCAATGGCATATTGCAGAATAACCGAACGACCCAAGTAGATTTAACTGCTGTGGCATTTGAGACGCCACAGAGTAAGTTCAGCCTCTCTCTTTCCCTGCTCGATCTGGACAAACCCAAATACAACCTGCAAACGCACATGGATGTTGATCTTGCCGAATTTGCTCCTTACATTCCCGATACACTGGTAAATGAACTCTCCGGCAAAATGTTGCTGAAATTTAAAACCCGGGGTACCATGCCCGACTCTATTAATAATGGTTACATCGATAAGGTTTTAGCAAAAACCGAATCGGCAATTGTTTTTGAGGATGTGCATTTGGTTATGGATTCCGTGCCCGCCATTCGCCATTTTAACAGCCACCTTGCTTACACACCCGGTAAGCTAAGCATCGATTCGCTATCGATAGCCCTACCCGACTACAAAGTAGCTATTCAAAACAGCCGTCTCAGCAGCCAGTTTAGCGGTTCGGTCGACAGCCTGGCAAAGATGCAACTGAACCTTGAGTCTTTTGCCATTTATATGGGCAAATCGTCGATATCCGGTGTTTTGGCGGTAGAAAACCTGGAGCATCCAACCTACGATTTGCATACAAAAATCAACATGAATCTGGACGAAATCCGCGATATGTTGCCCGATACGCTTGTTAACGAGTTAAGTGGTACATTTACAGCTGATATTCAGTCGGCTGCCACCATCCATCCCGATTCAATCGAAAGCAAAATGATGGAAGTGCTCTTTACTAAAGGCGCTTACAAAGCCGAAATGCAAAACATAAGCGCTGTCCTGCCCGACTACCCCGACTACACAATTGCGGATCTTTCCGGGAAAATAGCCTTGGATAGAACAGCACTCACCATAAACAAAACTTCGGGAAGCGCTGCTGGTATCTCTTTTGCAATTGACTCCACCCGCATTAAAAATTTATACGAAACACAACTGCTGAATCAACCTAAAAAACTGGAAGTGGAGACCCGACTAACCCTTGGCGATTTGGACTACAACCGGTTAATGGCTTTGGTGCCTGCAGAGGACAGTACCAAAACGCAAGAGCCTACAGAGGCCGAAACTACACCTGCCGCAAATTACACGATGGAAATAAAAGGCGTAGCCAGGATCAACAGCTTCACTTACGACTCGGTATACATCAGCAACTTTTCCACACTGTTCAATTTTAGAGATAGTGTTTATACAGTTGATCAATTGCAGTTTGATGCTTTTGGAGGCCATCTGAACACCTCGGCAAATTATATTATACAGTCAGGGGATAAATCCGTCATTCAAATGCGCAATACTGTTAATAACATGGACATTCATCAACTCCTGGCAGATTTTAAAGACTTTGAGGGATTTTATGAGCCAACCATACGCAGTGCAAACATCAGTGGACAACTAACATGTGATTTTTATTCCAGACTGGATATGATTGGCGATTCTTTGCTAATGGATGATATGCGCGTACGCGGAGACTTTCACCTAACCAATGGCGGTATTTACGACTTTGAACCGGCTACAGAATTATCCAAAATGACCAATCTGAATGAATTGGATAATATACAGTTTAAAGATTTGAGTAGCCAGTTATTCATCTTTCAGGGGGCAATATATGTACCCAAAACCTACATATCAAGCACAGCACTAGATATTACAGCATATGGCATGCAGTCCTTCGGAGAGGATTACGAATACCACCTGAAATTGCACTTGAGCGATATACTCATTGGTAAGTCGAAAAAACTACTGAAGGAACAAGCCAAAACGGGCGATATTGCCGAAGGTGGTGACCGAAACAAAGCCGTTTACTTAATATCTTACAGCAAAGATGGGAAAGCTAAGAATGGATTTGACAAAAAAAGTCAGCAAAGATTGATGAAAGCTAAGATATTAGGCAGCAACCGCCTGCTAGATTTTCGCTTTCAACCTAAATTATTCCAATTTAAAACAAATGTGTATCCAAAATAAGTATAATTCGTATATTTAATAGCAATAATTACAAATCTTAAAATTACAGGCATATGAAAAAGGGACTATTTGCATTACTATTAATTATCATAGGAAGTACATTAATCTTCAGCATCGGATGTGAAGAAGATACCGAAGAAGTATGTCTTCAAGATGAGATCCAGAGTTGCTCCTTAGAAGACGGAGGATTCCCTACTGTTACATATTGTTCCCCAGATGGAGAGGAAGGATATTACACTTACAATGGAACAGACTATCCTGATAATGACCAAGGTATGGTTAAATTATATGCAGATTTAGGTTGCCAGGATGATGATAGTAGCACAACAAAATCGAGTAAAGAATTAAAACAATGTCGAGATTTAGTTATAGGTCAACTAATTGCGTTAAAGGAGGAAACGATTATTTTAAGTAGAAACCAGAATCTAAAATAAACAGTCTCCTTTATCATTATTGAAAGAGACCAGAATTTTAGATGTAAAATCACTAATGCTCGGGTAAAAATTTTCTCCGGACAATCGTGATATGAACTGTGAACAACTAATTACAGCAAACGGCAGGAGATTTCCTGCCGTTTGTTGTAATCTTAGATCTACTAGTAATATTTTATTACTTGATTTATCTCTTTATTTTATTTGGGAAAATTTTTTCACTACATCAGTTCTTTAACGAGAAAAAAAAAGACTTTCGCTTTCGCGCTTTCTTTATAGCCTCTTCAATAGCTTCGCCACGAAGATATGTCCCAATAATTTTGCCATCGCCATCAATTAAAAAGCTTGTGGGTATGCTCTTTACATTGTACATACGTGCAGCCTCGGTCTTCCACCCCTTCATGTCGCCCACATGATAAGGCCATGCCAACTCATCTTTTGCAATGGCATTTTCCCACATTTCCCTTTTAAAATCCATCGAAACGCTAACAATGGTGAAACCTTCAGCATTTTCAAATGACTCATCCTTGTACTTATGGTAGAGTTTCACCAACTCGGGATTTTCCTTTCGGCAAGGTTTACACCAGGCAGCCCAAAAATCAACAAGGACCAACGTCCCTCGTAATTCAGATAATTGAAAATCTTCCCCACTCACCAACACCTGTTCAATTTCCGGTGCTTTGTCGCCCGGTTTTAAAGGTTGGCTAAATACATTCAGTGTTAGCACTGATAATAAACTAAGCAGCATTAAACATCTCTTCATAATCGAAATCTTACATGTTTTCCTGCGCAAATATACGCATTATGCACAGATAGGTTCGTGGTTCATCGCATTTTCTATTCATATTCATCTGGTTAAGAGCATAAATCGGCAATTCCCCCTGCAACCCACAAACATAACAAACAATTCAGGTGCAACCCATTTCTTGGTAAGATCGCTAACCTATTTAAACAATTACGATAATCAACTGTTTTTCAATACAAACTACAACAACTAACAAACTCAATCTTTTATGAAATTTAAACAAATAACCTTAGCGGTACTCCCTTTCCTTTTGTTATTCCAAGCCTGCAATACCCGGGATAAACCGTCTGTTCCTACATCAAAGCTAGATGTGGTGGCAGCCACCGACCAACAGTGGACCGGTGTTGCGGTTAGCAGTAAAGGCAAAGTGTTTGTAAACTTTCCCTATTGGACAGAAGAGGCCAACATCAGTGTGGCAGAAATCATCGATGGGGAGCCAGTAGCCTATCCGTCGCTTGACTGGAACAACCGAAACCGTGCAGAAGCCTTTCAAGCGGTACAATCAGTGGTAATAGATAATGCCGATCGGTTGTGGGTTCTTGACACCAACAACCCACGTTTTGGGGGCGTCCAAGATCCGGGTCCCAGCCTGTATCAGTTCGATCTTACCAATAATAAAATGGTAAACCGCTACACATTTCCACAGGAGGCCTACACTTCTCAATCCTACTACAACGATGTACGAATAGATGTACAGCAAGAAATAGCCTACATAACCGACTCAGGAGAAGGAGCTATTGTTGTACTGAACCTGAAAACCGGGAAAGCACGAAGACTCTTAGAGAACCATGCCTCAGTAAAACATGAAACCGATTACCTAATGTGTTCGGGGAATAAATGGCAGGGAGCCGTTGATGCCGATGGGATTGCCCTTACACCTGACGGCAAGTGGCTATACTACATAGCATTAAGCAGCCATACACTTTATCGTGCCCCAACCGATGCATTGCGGGATTCTACCCTGTCCGCAACAGAGCTTGCCAAGGCTGTGGAGAAAGTAATGGCTGTTCCGGCCACCGACGGGATGCTTTTCGACAACGAAGGCAACTTGTGGATGGGAGGTCTCGAAAATAATGCCATTAACCAATTAGCAAACAACGGCACACTTTACCGCGTGGTTCAGGATAGCTCCTTAAAATGGGTAGACTCCTTTTCCCAAATGGGGGATGGTGAAATTTACTTTACCAC
>JAWOEH010000096.1:0-7707 GCA_046482855.1 Bacteroidales bacterium
GATTTTTAGAATTAGTTGACTAAAGGTAGAAATTTTTGGCAGCTTCCTGTCATCAAAATGTAAAATTGTACTGTAAAATCACATGGAAACAAATGCATGAAAAAATGCCGTATCCACAATGAATACCGAACGGTGCCTGGCGTCTTTTCCTGCCTTCAATCCTTGGCCCCTTGGCTCGTAAAAATAGCGAATGCGCTTTACACGAAAAAACGCAATGACCATTTGGCAATTTAACCCAACACCAACCCGACAATGAAAGAATCGTAAGAACAAGACACAAAAAGTAAAATACGAACAAATATGCAATACCCCCTTGGTAGACTCAGCAGACTGTAGCTCCCTTTCCGTGAAACCATTTGTTTTTTTCTACACATCTTTTAAATTTGTGTGAACACGAACACGATCAAATCGTTAGCAAACCATATGGCCAAAAGCAAAAAACTAAGTCTTACCGAAGCCATTTCAATGGCGGTAGGTACCATGATAGGTGCCAGCATCTTCTCAATTTTTGGTTTAGGAGCGCAGATAGCGGGGCAGGAATTGGCCCTGGCGTTTGTCCTTTCGGGGATATATGCACTTGTTGTAGCTTACTCCTATGCTCGTTTGGGACGTAGAATCATCTCCAATGCGGGCCCCATTGCATTTATCCGCAGCGGTATTGGTGAAAATTTGCTTACCGGAACGCTCAGCATTCTGATGTGGTTTACCTATGTTATCTCCATAGCCCTGTTTGTAAAGGGATTTGCCGGCTATTTTCTGCCGCTGTTTAACTTAGCCGTAAACGACATTACTCATGCCATTACAGAGGTGGCTGCGGTGCTCTTTTTTACATCGTTACACTTTTATGGGAGTAAAGCCGTAGGGAGAGCTGAAAAGTATTTTGTGGTAGCCAAACTGGCCATCCTCTTGCTCTTTATCATTGGCGGGTTCATGAGCATGAAAGAGACCGATATACTGCCTCAGTTCAATCCCCAGGCGAGTTCGGGACTTATAAACGCTTCAGTTATCTTTTTCCTCTCCTACATGGGTTTTGGTTTGATCACCAACACCTCCGAAAACATCAAAAATCCGGGACGCAATGTCCCCCTGGCCATATTTATCAGCATCCTTATTGTGATGGCCTTCTACGTTCTGATATCGTTAGTTACGCTCGGAAATCTGTCGGTTGAGCAGCTGGTGAATGTACAGGAAAATGCGCTGGCAGAGGCCGCAAAACCGTTTCTGGGTAAGTTTGGTTTCTTGCTGATATCGATAAGTGCGCTGCTTTCGCTATCAGCCTCGCTCAATGCCACGATATTCGGTGGCGCCAACATTGCCTACTCACTGGCTAAAGACGGAAAGCTTCCCGCCTTTTTTCAGCGAAAATTGTGGTTTAAATCCACCGAAGGCCTTTTTATAACTGCCGGTCTGGGTTTGTTCATAGCCATGTTTTTCAATCTTACCGAAATAGCTACCCTGACCAGTACCATTTTTACCGTCATTTATATTTGTGTGGTCATCTCCCACCTGCGATTATTGCCCAAGGTGGGCGGCAACAAACTTTTGCTTATTTTCAACCTGATGGTGCTGATTGCTATCTTTTTTGCCCTGATGAACTACCAGTGGGAATCGGAACGACAAGCCTTTATGGCAAGCATATATACGTTTGCAGGAGCATTCCTGGTAGAGTATATATACCGAAAGATCAAGCACCGTAAATTTAAGAAATTCAAGGAGCGGCAAGAGCTCTCGTCATTGTAAATCATTTGGGCTGATGGCGTATGGGAACCTGTAAAAAACGGGTGTATTTATGTTATTAATGTGCAATCTGGCAGCGTTTTTCGGGGCCAATTCTCCTCAGTCAAAAAATTGCTTCAAGATCTGGGTTACGTGCGCCAACAAGATTGTTGCACCAAACAGGTATTTGGACACAGTAAGGTTTTCCCCTCAATAAGCCGTCTTCTACTCGCCAAAACGATAACCAATGCCCGATTCGGTAATCAGCAGCCGGGGTTTTGCCGGATCCTTTTCAATTTTCTTGCGCAATTGAGCGACAAACACACGCAAATATTGAGTTTGAGAAGCATAGCCATAGCCCCACACTTCGGTTAAAATATGTTGGTGCGTGAGCACGCGTCCCCGATTGGTAGCCAGCAGTGCCAGTAATGAAAATTCAGTAGCGGTAAGTTTTATCTGCTTATCTCCCTTGGTCACCCGGTGGTTAAGCAAATCAACCGTCAGATCTTCAATTGTCAATACAGCTTCGTCCGATTTTTTTTCACCCATACGCAAGGCCGCCCGGATACGTGCTTGCAGCTCGCCTGTACGAAAGGGCTTGGTAAGGTAATCATTGGCTCCGTTATCCAATGCTGTAATAATATCCTCCTCGGAGTTACGTACCGAGAGGATGATGATGGGTTTTGAGTACCATTCGCGCAACTTACGGAGCAACACTTGTCCGTCGATATCAGGCAGCCCCAGGTCGAGAATAATAAGTGCGGGGCTATGTGTGGCTGCATCTACCAGCCCTTCCTGGCCCGATGAGGATAGCAAAATTTTATAGCCACTGGCTGTTAGTGTGATCTCCAGCAAGCGGCGAATCTGCAGCTCATCATCAATAATCAGTATTTTATCGGGGTTTTTCATAGGCGTTATAACTCTTCAATTTTTGGCGATTCCGAAGGAAATACAACGGTGAACACAGCCCCCTTTTCTGTCCCGTTTCGTACTGTAACCTTGCCGTTATGCGCTTCAACAAACCCGCGAACAATGGACAAACCCAGGCCTAAACCGCCGGTTTTGCTGCCATCAACACGAAAAAACTTCTTAAAAACGTGGGGAAGCTGCGAAGCATGAAACCCGGGGCCCTCATCGGCGACCGAGAGGTTGAGATAGCCCTTCCGATAGTCTATTCGTATCCGGATCACAGATCCTTCGGGAGCGTGTTGAGTGCAATTAAACAGCAGATTATAAACCACTTGTTCCATCAGGCCAAAATCCATTTTAACCAGTGGCACTTCATCCGACAATTCCACTTTAAGGACATAGGCCTCCAGTTCCGTATCCAAATCTTTGATCACTTTATTTAAGAGGTCATTCATCTCATACCAATCGAAGCGTGGAGAAATGTGGCCACTTTCAAGTCGCGACATATTTAACAGGTTTTCAATAAGCCTGTTCAGTCGCAAAGAGGCGGTAAAAATTTCGGAGCACAAAGCTTTTTGCACCTCTGGAGAAGTTTCCGAATGAATGATAGAATCGGAAGCCCCCATAACGGTAGCTACAGGAATTCGCAGTTCATGTGAAATGGAGTTAAAAAGGGTTTTATACAGCCTGTCCGACTCATCCAAAAACCGCACCTTTTGTGCCAGCTCTCCCAACATTTCGCGCTCCAGGGCATTGGTAATCTGAGCAATAAAAGTGTCCCAATAGGATTTTTGTTCGCTGGTAAACTCAACCTCATCCTGCACCACCAAAACCCCCGGATTTAATCGTGTTCCGTTTAACCGAAAGAAGGTATATTCCTTCAGGGCAGTTCCATTGGCGGGAGATGGCCCAGTAACTGTCTCAAAAACCAGGCTGGCAGCTTGTTGTAGCTCTTCGGAAAGATCTTCATACCTCCTTAGTTGCCCCTTTTCATGAAGCAGGTTGTCGCCATCCTGCAAAAGAATAACTGCCTGTACTTGAAAATGATGGCCAATTTCCTCCACCGAAACATTCATAACCTCACTCAGCCCACTTGCTTTCGAGAGCTCTTTGGTAAGTTGAAAAAGTGCATTGGTGCGTCGTTCACGCTCCTGAGCCAGCCATTGTTGTTTACGTAACCGGGTAGTTAGCACCCCATTTACCAATGCCAGGATAAAGAATAACCCTAAAATTAATATGTCCTCGGTTTTCTCAATGTGAAAGGTGTAGTGTGGGGGAATAAAGAAGTAGTTCCAAACCAGTGCACCCAAGGTTGAAGCAACAAGTATGGGGCCTACTCCCATAAATGTGGAGAGAATAGAGACAACAAACAGCAGAAAAAACGATACAAGGTGATAGTTTTGTGTATCGGCCAAAGGTTTGGAAATCAATGCCACTAAAGCAATGGAAACTATCGATATCAGATAAGAAGTGAAGGTTTTATTAACCCGTAACGAAACACCGGTACTGCCACCTCCTTTTACTGCTGCCTTTGTCATGACTCAAAGGTATTTAAAATAGTGTAATAACCGGATACTAGTTTCGCCAGAAGTTTCTGGTAAAAAGAATAAGGATGGTATAGATTTCCAAGCGACCGAAGAGCATGAGCATGGAAAGTACAATCTTTGCCAACCCGGGCAAATGCGCAAAATTGCTGGCCGGCCCCACACTGCCAATTCCCGGACCAATTCCGGCCATACAGGTGGCTGCTGAACTGGCAGCTGTTTTTACATCGATCTTCATAAACACCAATAAAAAAGTACCAATGGCAAATACCAGAAAATAGATGGCCATAAAAGAGACGATGGAATTGTTGGCCGATTCTTTTAACGACCTGCCATTTAAACGTATGCGGATAATAGCCTTAGGCGACAACAGCTGACGAAAAATTCGCGAGAAATTTTTAAACAATACCAGATGCCGTACCATTTTTATGCCACCAGCCGTAGACCCTGTACTGCCACCCAAAAACATGGAGAAAAAGATGAGCATCCAGGCATATACCGGCCATTGCAAGTAGTCGGTTGTGGCATAACCGGTACAGGTTACAATGCTGATAATTTGAAAGAACGCTTCGCGAAAAGCCAATTCCAGCGGCTTTCCCATGCGAAAAATCAGGATGAACATTAAGATACTTCCCAACACCAGAATAAATCCAAGATAAAAAGTAAACTCTTCATTTGCGCGGATCTTTCTGAAATTCCGCTTAACAAGGTAATAGTGAATTACAAAATTGGTTCCTGCCAACAACATAAAAACCATTATAACATACTGACTATAGGCTGAATACCCACCAATACTGGTATTTTTTGGCGAAAACCCGCCTGTGGCTACCGTACCAAAGGCATGGCAAACACTATCATACAGATTCATTTCCCCAAGCCACAACAATACTATCTCAACAACTGTTAATACCAAATAAATCAGCAACAATCGAAACCCTACGGACTTAATTTTCGGCAAAATTTTCTCTTGCAACGATGATTCCAGGGTAAAGAGATGATAGCCCCCAATATGGAGCGTAGGCATCACGATAATTACCAACACAATAATACCAATGCCCCCTATCCAATGTGTTAAACTACGCCAAAAAAGAAGAGACTTGGGCAGTGCCTCTATGTCCGTTAAAATAGAAGACCCTGTAGTGGTAAAACCTGAGATAGATTCAAACAAGGCATCGATATAGGAGGGAATGGCTCCGGAAAGAATGTATGGCAAACTACCTGCCATACTAATAAAAAGCCAGCTAAGGGTTACGGTAAGATAGGCATCCTTCCTATGCAGGGTGACTTTCACCTCGTTCCCGGGGCCCGAAAAATGAAAGATACTACCAACAAATGCCGACACCAGGGCAGCAATCAGGAAGGGCGACAGCGATTCATGGTAGATAAATGCCACAAAAGCCGACACCAAAAGTGCGCCTGTAATCAAAAACAGGTTACGACTGATTAATTTAAATACCGTGGGAAAATTTACAACGCTTGCCATTCCTCTCGCTTTATGAATCACTTACCAGGCCTCACCAGTACTTATGCCTGCCTGTTTACGTGGTCACAAAGGAACCCTACAAAGTATAAAGACCTTATTAAATTTACGGCCAGAGATATAAAGATTTTATAAAGAAACAGAGACACTTTCCTTGCTATACACCCATTTAAACAAGCATCGTATTCTAAATGAATCGCTTCGAAGCAACATCTCAGCCTGCAAATGCTCACAATATTCTATTACATGGTGGCGAGAGATTGAGAACACGCTCTCACATCATAAAATTTACTATCTTGCTTAGTAACGACAATTTAAAAGGCTGAAAGAATCAGCTTTTGTACAATCTAAACTTATAACCATGAAAAAGATTAGAACAAAACTCATCCTTGGTATCAGCTTGATCTTTTTTATCAGCTTTGCAATTACTGTTTTAAATATGGGTTCAAACAACCGGATAGCCAATTACTCCGGCTCATTACTGGAGGACAACTACCCTTCGGTTATCTATTCCTTCGAAATGGTAAAAACACTGGACGAAATTAATAATCGCTTACTAGAAATAAAACTGCAACACGCTTCCCTGCCTGACAGTTTGTATCAGCAACTTACATCCGACTTTTCAACCCTCGACACCCTGCTTAGCAAGCAAAAAGCCAATATCACTGAAATAGGAGAGGAAGAGCTAACCGCAGTACTTAGTAGTTCCTACCAAAAATACAAGCAAAGCATTGCTGAGCAAGAACTTATTGACCGATACCCTTATTACAAAGAGAAGTACGACGATTTCAGAAAGCACATCCTGCTCATCAGAACCTTAAACATCAAAGAGCTAGAGAAAAAAAACAACCAAATAAAAACAAGTGCCGATAAAACCCTGGGCGTACAAGAAACAGCAGGCATAATCGGTCTTTTACTTCTGGGCGTACTCATTACTTTACTGCCTGTTATCGTCATCAACCCCATTGACAATTTAAGCAAACGGCTAAAAGCTTTCTATCAGGAGAAGTTTAACAAAGATATCGAACTGGAAACCAATCATGAATTGGAAAAGCTGGAACAGTTATTCGAAAAGATTGTTGAAGAGGTAGAAAACAAAAATGAAAAGAAAACATAATTGCGTGTAATGCAAAAAAGTTTCTTGAAACCAATAAGTAAGAACCTTTTAAACGTGGCTCCATTTATCCTTACCCTTGGAGCCATCGCACTGATTCTGTGGGATGCAGGCTTCAGCCAGGCTGAAGCGATGCAAATATTTACAGATAACCTGTATCCCTGGGTACTTGGTGCACTTTTGCTCCTTATCCCGCTGCGTTTCTTCTTTCTGAAATCGGCCGATGAACAAAAAAAAAGGTGGGTCATCGACACGCTTTTGTGGCTGGCTTTGATGGGGCTGTTTTTATGCCTGGAACCCTTATCAGGTTTTGCATCAACCCTCTCGCGCACCGAAAAAACAGTTCTTTTCTTTGTGCTCATCTTTTGTTTTCTGAAAGAGGCGTTACTCTTTACAAGAAATATAAAATACAAACAAACGCATCCGTCCCTTATCTTTACCATTAGCTTTGCCGGACTTATTCTGGTAGGAACCTTGTTGCTTTTGCTACCACGTGCAACACATACAGGCATAACCCCCACCGACGCCCTGTTTACCTCTACCAGCGCTGTTTGTGTTACAGGTTTAATTGTGGTAGATACAGGCTCCTATTTCACACAGTTTGGGCAAACTATCATTTTGGTACTGATACAACTTGGCGGAATCGGCATCATGACCTTCACCAGTTTCTTTGCTTTCTTTTTTCGAGGGGGCGTATCTTACCGGAATCTCATCTTATTGGGTAACATCACCAATGAAGAAAAGATGTCGGAAATTGTGCAAACACTCAAAAAAATCCTTCTGCTTACCTTTATCATTGAGGCTATTGGCATGTTTTTCATTCTGTGGCATATGCCAAAAGACTATGCCGATACCTTTACCCAGGAGCTGTTTTTTGCCCTCTTTCATTCGGTGTCGGCCTTTTGCAATGCAGGCTTCTCTACTTTGGAAAATAGCTTTTTTGA
>JAWOEH010000142.1:0-6938 GCA_046482855.1 Bacteroidales bacterium
ACCCGGATGTCGTTTCCGGCCAAAAACATGGAAATGGCGCGCATGTCATCCACAGCACCGTCGGTATCAAGTACCACGTGGTGTTTTGGATTTCCGGAGTGGCCAAAAGCAAGGGCCGAAATAAAAAGCAAAAAAAGGATCCAGCGTATTCTCATGTCGTCTCGTGTTTTTAGTGCCCGACTTTACGCCCGTATGCCTTCAGCATGGCTTGCCGGGATGATTGTGCCATTAAAGGTAATCAGAAATTTCTAATGGGTCACGGTAACATCTGCAAGTGGCTACCCATTTACCCACCCAAAAGCTTGCCAAATCGCTTTTTTCAGCCGTTATTCACCTGCTTCGCACAGTGCAGCTAAGTTCTATTTACAGCAACCCATACAGGTTTATCATGCGTTGGGGAATATTTTCAGGAATCGTTCGGGAAGATCAGCTACAACCCTAAGCGGGCTATTTGTAAACGGATGCACAAAGGTTAATGAGTAAGCATGCAGGTACAAGCCCTTTCCTTTTAGCAACAACTCCCCGGGGCTGTATGTGCTATCGCCCAGTATGGGGTGTCCGATGCCGGAAAAGTGTTTGCGCAACTGATGTCGCCGACCGGTGGCAGGGTGCACTTCCAACAAATTGAGGCGCCCAAAACGTGGCGAAGGTACAGAATGATGCATCGTATAATGCGACTGCGAGGGTTTGCCGTCGATAGGGTTGTTGAGGGTTCCCTCCTGCTCCATTTGGCCAATGGTTACAGCAAAGTAGCATTTTTCCACACCTTTCTGCTCAAACAGTCTGTTCAATGCCTGTATGCTGCTGCGCGTTTTCCCCACCAACAGTGTGCCTGTGGTGGCATAATCCAACCGATGCACCGGCTGAGGAGCAGTAGCATCCGGCAACGGGCTAAGCTGCAGATTCTGTGGCAAAGCATGGGCAACGGTTTTAAACGTGTTGCCACTCACCAATATCCCTGCTGGCTTATGAATCACCGCCAGATAATCATCTTCATACAATACAGTAAGGGGGAAGATCAGCGTTCGTTTGGGGGCGCCGGTCTCCGAACAGCGCAGTTCTATGTATTCGCCTCCGCCAACAAAGCTGAGGGAAGTGGCCACCTTTCCATCCACAATAAAGTCGCCTCTTTTCAATGCTTTTTTTACGGCTGCATTGGTGGTAACCTGCCGAAATTTCCCCAGTGCATATCTCCGCAGGCGCACAGGCGCAGTAAGGGCAGGAACTCTGTGTGTTTCGGTTATGCTGCTCATAGCTGGTTATTTTGGCGCACGAGGTGCAAAACAAAAGACGCCCAATTGTTTTCTCTCATTTCTGCTTTCGTTACGTGGTTGTTGCGCAAAGATAAGCATAATGAAAGCACAATAAAGCCTATGGCCTCTATTGGAAAAAACACAAACAACCAGGGAAACTGACTTTCCTGTAATACCTCTCCTATATTTTTGTGCTGCACGGTCATTTCCAACGAAGTGCAGCCATCAAAACGGCTGGCATTTAGCTTACCAAACGCTAGCAATTTTCGATGTGCGCCTTAAGAAAGGTTCCAATTATGCAAAATTTATGCTTAAGAACGAGGCTGACAAGACCTTCGGACGTTGTCAGGTCTAAATCTGTCAGGGCGCGTAGCTCATGACTGCATTTTTTAAATGAGCGGTTCTGCTTTTATCGCATTGATATATTGCATGTATCTCCTGACCTCCATAATTCAACTCGGTAAAGTGTTAGATTGTTTCGGGCAACCCCTACCAATGACCGAACAACCAGGCAATAAGAAAGGAGGTACAGCCCTGCTATACCTCCTCTATTTTTTTGTGCTGCATCGTCATTGCCAACGAAGTGGAGCTATTTAAACTCTATGGCAACCTTGCCATGGAAGTAATATCTTACAAAACGTATCCAGGCCGTACCTTCGTCAGGCCATCGCCTAAGGCCATCGTCTGAGACGAGGCGAACGAGGCAAGCAGGCCATGCCGATTTCTTTAGGTCAAATAATTACCCTTCATCCTCATCTTCCACATAAGGCGTTACCTCGCACTCAAATTCTGTTTTCACAATCTCATCCGTGGTCAGCCATTTTTCAGAAGTAACTACTTCATAGCGTCCGTTTCCTTTATCCTTCAACTCCCAAACAATTCCTTCGGCTTCGGGAAAAGGAACTTTTCCTTCCAGCTGTTCTCCAAGCAGGCGCAGCAGCAGATTGCTGTCTGACAGACCATGCACAAGCGCTTTCAGCACCAGCTCCTTGGTAATTTCTACCTCTTCGTTGTCCTTATTTTGCATTTCAATATCAAGCACATTGATCTTGATATGCGGGAACTTACCATTGTAAGCCTTGTAAAGCAACTGATTCACCTCAAACAAGGCTTTGTGAAGATGGATATCGGTATATTTTTCAGCCATTTTCTGATCCAACATCTCGTTTGAGAGATTGTCCAGTTGTCCTTCATTCAATTGATCGGAGAGCTTATACGCCAATACTTCTCTGGCAGCTTCACTGGGTTCAAACTCATTGATGGCCATAAAGAGAAATTCCTTCACCTCACTGTCTTTCAAGGTATCGGCATCGGGCACATCAAAATCGCTCAAAAGTGCTTTATAATCGGAAAGACTCCAAGCACCTTCCAATTCGTCGGTATTTTTTACGTCGTTAATTTTTACAAGAAATTGCATAGAATATAATTTTGTATTTACTACTGTAACCGATAAAACGGTGGATTGTTGTGTAAATAGGCAAAATCCTTCACCAACAAAATCATGAATCGAGGCGAGGTATCTTTTATGAGCATTGCCATGTCTGTTTCTAATAATCTCTTATGATTGCATTCACAGTCGTTCAAATAACAAACACCCCGGATAAAAGAAACAACCAAAAGGGCGAAAAGAATACTGGCCTCGCATCTCCATTGTTTTCTCATTTTCCTGAACCCTCTTTTGCAATGTGAACAAACCATATAAATCTATGTGCTTGCTTACATTGCTTATTCGCCTCCCTGTCAACAGAAAAACAAAAAAAATAAATAAACCTATAATATTCTATAAAAACGCAGCTTAATTTCAACCAAGAAATGTCATTTTCTGGTCCAACGAATCGAGGGTAGAATAGTCACAATTACCCTGGAGTTAATTGGTTTTGATAATTTTCTTTGAAATATACTTGTTATTGTGTTTTGCAACCAGCAAAAATATGCCACTCCTATAAGTTGAAATATCAACCTCATAGCGCTTTTGACCGTGTTGTAATGTTTTAATCAATTGACCTGCATGATTAAAAAGTTTGATCTCATCAAAAACAATTCCTGTTTCTACTGTAAACCGCGACCTTGTGGGATTTGGGTAAATCCTTATCATTTGCTTCAGTTCTGCAATAACTTCGTCAATTTCAACTGTGTTGCCAATTACTTCTATAACCACTGTATTAGGCTCAGATAAACTGTGCCCATCATAGATGAAGTATGTAAAATAATCGTAGCTGTTAAAACCAATGTCGGGTTGATAGATAAACGAGCCATCATTGTTTAATATAACCTGTCCATTTTCAGGTGATTCAGATAGTAAACTAATCAATACATTCCCGTCTAAATCAAAGTCATTTTTCAATACACCATTCAGCGAATCGACACTAACCGGATAGGTCTCATTGTCGAAAACAAACGTATCACAAACCGCTATGGCAGCTGTATTAAATTGGGTAAGGCGGTTTTCCATTACAAAATAGGAAGATTTAAAAGTTTCAAGCAAAGTTGAATCTTCAATACGATTCCAACTACTCCAAAGAAATCGTTCATCGGCTGTAAACCACTGGTTATCATAATGTATCCCAATATTAATGCCGGTTGTAACAGTATCTTCGTATTCGGGTGTTGCGCTGTAATCGTGTAGTACTTTTAGCTGATTTGGGGCAACAATATTTAACAAAGAATATGGAATGCGAATTTTCAATTTATCTTCATAAATTGTAACAGCATCTTTTGATGACGGATTTTGAAAACTGTAATTAACCTGCAAACTTCCAATGTATTGTACATCACTATGCCCACTGCTATTTTTCCACCTTACAATGTACCATGGCGCGCCATCGGTTGCTATTGAACGATATAGTTGTTCAGGCTCCGAAACATTATGCCAGATACCAAAAATATCATAGGCCTGAGTAACATATAAATTGGCAGAGTGATTTGTAATATGCAAGGCAAACTCGGAACGAAAAGGAATAGTTACACCGTTGGGCAATTGCGATTCCCCTAATTCATCGGCATAAGTATCAAGAGCTATCCACATTTCATCGGGATTATTGAGCGGATTACTTAAACCCACTTCCATTTCAAAAAACGTATAATTTGCATCCGCTTTAATTTCGGTAATTGCCGATGGCAAAACGGGTTGCTTAATCAGCTGCAAATCTGTATCCTTTTCAAATTTAATAAGCCCGTAGTTTTGCTCTGCCGCGGTTATATTATGCCATAAGATCCTGCTTTCTGCTATATTATCAATAGGATCAGTTATCCAGGTCCGTTTGAACCATTCATTAATCCAAGCAAAGTGAATTCCTCCGCCACACTGTGTACTCTCAATGGTTTTCAAAATTCTGATATTTGTTTCACCTTGTCCGTATTCATCAAAACCACCATGATTCATACCCGAAGTGGCGTAATGAGCAACCCCCCAACTCGATGGCACACCAAATTCAGCAACTATCAGCGGAAAATCCGGATAGTGAGATTTCAATTCGGTTAAATAACCCATATAACTATTTGAGCCATAGTCATCATAATAATCCAGGTAATCGGATTGCAAACTCACAAAATCGGGATAATACGGATAGGCGTGATAAGTGATAAAAAATCCTGCTGGTGCATTTGTCGCAATAACTTTTGATAAGTCGATGAAGGCCGTATCTTCATACCTGTTAATTTCTTCGGGATGAGATAGCGGATCGAGGGTTGGCCAACTTGACGAACTGACAGGACGTTGAGTATTATAATTTAGAAATTCGTACGCCACAAGATGGTCTAATTTTTCGATAAACCAAACTTCCGACGCCGTTGCCCCGGATATTGAAAAATGGCTGCCCGAAAAACTGGTTATTTGAGCGTGATTTTCGTCTGTTGTTAAAATTTCTTCAGGATAAACTTCTCTGCCGATAATGTATGCCAAACACCATTTTGATACATCTGCTGTGTAATTTCCGAATGCTTTACCCTGCCGTACCGGAATAAATCTGTTCCCATGCACACAATCAATATTTTCTTCAATTTCAACGGTGAAAGTATCGGTCATGAAATGCAAATCTTGTTGGTAACCGGGCAGTTCTTCATTTAGCCAGACGCCCTGGATAAATAGCAAAGGATTTATAGGATTTGCAGTGTTGAAAGAATCGAGCACTTCGTAAAATCGCGGGTAATGCAAAGTATACAGACGAATACAATTGAAACCGGCTTGTTTTATCTGTTCAAACCATTGTGCGTATTGTTTCCGACTTGCGGCAAGTTCGCCGGGGAAAGTTCCGGGAACAGAAACCCCAAGATTTGTGCCTTTTACAAAAAACGGTATATATTCCCTACCGTTCCAAACAGTCAGGTGAGATTGATTGGTAGAGAAGGGTATTTCGTAATTATACAAGTCTTGTGAATAAGAGATATTTGCATATAAAATACAAAAAAGTATAATTATCTTTTTCATATACACTATTTTTCTGATTTTTTTGCAGCTTCTCCTAAAGCAGTGTCGGAATGTAGACTATGGTTCAAAAACCATTTCTCAAAAAAGGGGCTGTTTTCAATAGCAAAAGGCTTATTTATGCAAGTTCCTGTTTCATCTCATGAACCTTTTGAATAAAAACCATGGTTGTACGAAACCCACCTAACGGGGATTAGGGTAAAGCTACAAAATTCGTATGACAGTAGCCTCTTACAGGATGTTAATTTTTAGCAACATAACCATACGAAAACGTTTATTGCATCCTATTATGCCCGTTTGGTTTCAAAGGATATGCATAGTATTTTAGCTCGTGCCGGAAATCATCAGGTCAAAAACTACTGGTAAAACAAAACAAGAAGTGTAGGAAGATGCTGAAATGGCAAAAATAGAATGGAAAATCATTCAAATTTGTTGCGTAAAGAGCAGCAATTAACTCCTGAAAAACACTACAACTAAGACACTGTTATTGATACACTTACAAAAACATGGCCGATAATCCGCCCTTCAACGGAAGCGCCAGAGTAAAGCGCATGCAGCCGGGCTGATCTTGCCGAAAGAAGCAACTATCCATCAGCGGCAAAATGAAAAAGTCGGCGATTTTTTAATAAAACGAGATCCCAAAAGTATTTGATACCAACGTATTAAATTCATCTAGATCGGATAATATCTCCTCCTGTTTTTGTGATAAAGAGGATTCATACTTCTTATCATTCCGCCACAACTTATTCAACTCCATCACTTTAAAGTAGAATGACTGAGATTTTAGCTTGAAGGGTAATGTCGACAGCTGTTTTTCAATGACCTTCTTTTTTTGTGTAACGACATTGAGCAGTTCAACAGCCGAATCGAAACCCAATTCTTTACTTTCGACCAATTTCAACATTTCACACTTAAACCTATCGCAATTTCTGGGTCTTTGCGCATAAATGGTGCAGCCATCACATCCTAAATTTGCACAGGGTTGTAAAAAGAATCCTGTGCCATCCACCTCTTCAATCTGCTTCACCTCTCTCAATACCGACAACTCATCACTATCGAGCTGTACAAAACCAATCAAGGTACCGTCGCAACACAAACCACACGACACACAAATATTCTCTGACTCCCTCATGATTGCTAAAATTTAAAGCGTAACCTGACTCATTAAAAAACAGTCCCGGCTTTTTGCGTGGTGCGGGTTATGGTAATGCCTGCATGGGACAAAAAGCTGGAAATTTGCACGTGCAAGGTACAACAATAAT
>JAWOEH010000189.1:0-8868 GCA_046482855.1 Bacteroidales bacterium
AAAAAACTTAAGAAAAATATTAATAAAACACTTAAAAAAATCATAAAATTCACCAAATGAAATGAATTTACGATTGCACTATCTTTATGATTTATTGCAATTTCAATTGTAACTCTAACTGTCTTTTAAAAAAACTGTCTTTTAAAAAATAAGATATAAAAGAATATAAAATAGTATTACAGATCAACAAATCTAGACTCAACTCAAGTCTAGATTTTTTAAACCAAAAAAATGTTCGAGATTGCAGTATCAGACTCAATGAAATTTACTTAATTACAATAACAGAAAAAAACTAAAGCTCCGACCCAATTCGGAGCTTCGTATTTATAATAAAATATTTCAATCCATAAGTATGACTGCAATCTGCGAACGAGGGCATTTTTGCTTACTGGCGTCTATCCCGCTAAAATGCGGGATTGCTTAATTGTGACAAAAGTAAGCCTCAGCGAAGCGTTTTTAATATAAAAAATATATTGTCTCCAACAAAAACACATTGAAAAACACTTTCATATAAATATTAAACCACCAATATCGACATACAGATAGGTTTTTGCATCGCTGATGATTTCGGCGATTTTATTTTCGTAAATAATTTCGGCCTCGGTGGCGCCGTCAATTATCTCAATGGTAATGCCGGCTTTCTCTCTTACCATTTCCACCACTTTTAGCCCGTTTTCGGCCTCTCGCATAGCAGAAGTAGCGCAGGCCCGGTAGCGTTCCACCTGATGGATGTTCATCAGATGACGAAAGGCTTTCATGGCATCAATCAGCTGATTGGTTTTGGTAGGACGAATAATACCGCCATTGAACACATCTTCACCCAAACGGATGGGCACGCGAATGAGGGAGTTTTTCCTGAAGGAAGCGTTGTTTTCGTCTTCGATAACATTGGTAAACAGCAGCCGCACGGCGTTGGTTCCAATATCGATAGCGGCAAATTTTAGTAGTTCCAAGACAGTGGGTTTTTATTATTTATATTTTTTGGGATATTCAATTCGTGCTTCGGTGAGTTTTGACGCATTCACCTCTCGCCAGCTTTTACAATCGAAACTAAGCTTTACAATGCCTGTTGTGGGCAAATTGTCAATAGGGGTTGAGAGGAATTGATTGGCCAACTCGGTGCTCGTGGGGTTGTGGCTTACCAGCATAACGGCATCAATGCCATCGGGCAGAATGGTGATTTTTTTTTGCATATATTCCAGTGGCGCCATATATAGTTGCTCATCAATTAGCAGCTTTTGCATGGGGTAGTTCAGTGTACGAGCAAAAATAGTGGCTGTATGCAGCGCCCGGTTTGCCTCGCTGGCGATGATGAGTTCCGGAGGATTTCCAAACCCTGCAAGTTTGGCGCCCATCAGGTAGCCGTCGGCTATACCTCTGTCCTTTAATGGCCGATCAATATCTTTTAAGTTTTCACTATTCCAGGAGGATTTTCCATGTCGGGCAATAAATAAATGCTTCATCGGGTATATTTTATGTATTGTTGTGTTGTAAAGATAACAGTTCTTTTCAGGCTTTTGTTGAATGGCTGGTATCGATGTTTTCTATAGCAAATCGCTGGCCAGTTCGGAGAGGTGACTTCTTTCTCCTTTTACCAAATTCACGTGCGCAAAAAGAGTTTGTCCTTTCATTTTATCGGCCATATAGCTTAGTCCGTTTGATTTCATATCCAGATAAGGGGAGTCAATTTGATGAATGTCGCCTGTAAAGATAATCTTGGTGCCTTCCCCTGCCCGTGTGATAATGGTTTTAATCTCGTGGGGAGTAAGGTTTTGTGCTTCATCCACAATAAAAAACACGTTGGAGAGGCTTCGTCCGCGTATGTAGGCCAGCGGACTGATCACGAGTTTCTCGTTGCGCTGCATCTCCTCAATTCCTTTAAATTCGCGCGAACTTTGCTTAAACTGATGTTTGATAACGGCAAGATTATCAAATAGGGGTTGCATATAGGGTCCTATTTTTTCTTCCACATCGCCAGGCAGATAGCCCAGATCTTTATTGGCCAGAGCCACAATGGGGCGGGCCAGTAATATTTGATTGTAATCGTGCTCCTGATGTAGCGCAGCAGCAAGTGCCAGCAGCGTTTTTCCCGTGCCGGCTTTTCCGGTAAGGGCAATCAATTCAATACCGGGACGGGTAAGGGCATCCAGGGCAAATGTTTGTTCGGCATTTCGTGGCTCAATGCCATAGGTTTTGGATTTCTCTACACGCTCCAGGGTTTCGGTGTCGGGGTTGTAATGAGCCAATGCGCTGGACTTATTGCCTTTTAGTATGAAATATTGATGTGGGGCGGCTTGCAGATCAAAATCCAGGATATCGACGCCTTCCGGTGACGCTTTGTAGAGTTTGTCGATTTTTTCGTCGGCAATGTCCGCAATTTCCTCAATGCTTTTGTGCAGCTTTTCAATATCTGCAATTTTATCTGTTTTGTAATCCTGCGCCATAATGCCCAGCGACTTGGCCTTCATGCGCAAGTTGATGTCTTTGCTGATTAAAATTACTTGTCGGGCCGTATGCTTGTGATGCAAGAACTCAGCTATGGCTAAGATTCTGTGATCGGCTGTGTATTCGGGAAACGATTGCTGGATCTTCTCGGAAAAGGGTTTCCCTGTTTCAATTGTAAGCTTACCTTGTTTAACCCCCAGGGAGATACCCCCGTTAAATAGTTTGTCGCCTGAGAGTTTGTCCAACTCGCGGGTAAATTCCCGGGCATGAAAGTTTATCAGATCATTTCCTTTTTTAAATTTATCAAGTTCCTCAAGCACTGTAATGGGAATTACCACATCATTTTCCTGCATATTATAAATACAGCGAAAATCGTGCAGAATCACATTGGTATCGATAACAAAGATCTTTTTCTTCCTACTCATATGCTAAAGTTTTGGTATAGGGTTCACTCCCATAAATATAAGGAAAAATATATCGGGACGATCGACTATTTCATGTGAATTTTGTGTTATCAGAACCATTCCATTTGTATTTTTGTATGTTCAAATGGAAGTTAACATATGAAGTATGGAATTGTATAACGGTCTTTTAAGTCGCCGAAGTATTCGCCATTTTACAGGGGAGCCGGTAACTGCCGAACAGGTAGAACAAGTAGTGCGAGCAGCTATGTATGCCCCTTCAGCACGTAATACCCAACCCTGGCATTTTGTTGTAGTGGACGATAAAGAGACGCTCATTCAATTTAGCGCGTTTCATCCCTATGCTAAGATGTTGCCGAAGGCCGATAAAGCCATTTTGGTGTGTGGCGATACGGCATTGGAGAATGCCCCCGGCTATTGGATGGTTGATTGTGCCAATGCTACACAAAATGTGCTATTGGCAGCACATGCTCTGGAACTTGGCGCTGTGTGGCTGGGAATATATCCACGTAAGGAACGGATGGAGGCTACTACCCAGTTGTTTGATTTGCCGGAAACCATCCGTCCGCTGGCACTTGTGGCGCTGGGTGTGCCGGCCCATAAGCCCGAAAGACCCGAGCGGTATCGCCCCGAGCGTATTCATTACAACAAGTGGTAACCTTCAATTATTTATGTATCGGAAAGATCTTACCGAACAGTAACAGCAAACAGTATTTCTATGAAATCAACCTATAAGCAAACACTCCACTGGCTTTTTAATCAGTTGCCTATGTATCAGCGAGTGGGGAAGTCGGCTTACAAGGCCGACCTGGTAACAACGGAGCAGTTGGACGCCTATTTCGGTCACCCTCATAAACATTTTCGTACAATTCATGTGGCAGGCACCAATGGGAAAGGTTCCGTGGCACACATGCTGGCATCGGTGTTGCAGGCCGCCGGCTATAAGGTAGGACTTTATACCTCGCCACACCTGCGCGATTTTAGAGAACGTATAAAGATTGACGGGAAGCCCGTAACTGAGCAACAGGTAGTAGATTTTACCGATAGCCATAAAGCGGTTTTTGAAGATCTGCAGCCTTCGTTTTTTGAGATGACCGTGGCTATGGCTTTTCAGCTGTTTAAAGAAGCTCATGTGGAGGTGGCGGTTGTGGAAGTGGGCATGGGAGGACGATTAGATTCGACCAACATCATTAGACCCGATCTTTCCATTATTACCAATATCAGCCTTGATCATACGCAATTTCTGGGAACTGAGAAGAGGGCTATTGCCGGCGAAAAGGCCGGGATAATGAAACCCGGTGTGCCTGTTGTAATTGGAACCGACGATGCCGAACTTAGAGAGGTGTTTGTGCAAAAAGCCCTTGAAACAGGTGCTCCTTTGTATTTTGCACACGAGTGCCTGCAGCTTCTTCCCCAAAAGGGGGAATCGGGATGGCAACAATTCATCGTGGCCCAAGAGGAAAGGCATCAGATGATTCCGGATCGGGTATCACTGGATCTTTTAGGAAGCTACCAACGTGAAAATCTACGAACAGTTCTTACTGCGCTGACACTACTTGATGCGTATCAGATAACGGAACAGCATGTTACCAAAGGATTGATGACGGTAGTTCAGTCTACAGGTTTGCTGGGGCGCTATCAATGGTTGAGCCATGAGCCCCCCGTTTTATGCGATACCGGTCATAATGAAGCAGGTCTGAAAGAGGTACTGACACAACTAAAAAAAGAGAATTTTGATGCCTTGCACATTGTTTTAGGGGTGGTAAATGACAAGTCGGTAGAGAATATTCTGCCGATGTTTCCTAAAGATGCCCACTATTATTTTACGCAGGCAAGCATTCCGCGTGCCCTTCCTGCCAAAGAGCTGGCAGGAAAAGCTGGAAAGCATGGTTTGGAAGGCGGTAGTTATGCATCGGTAGCCAAAGCGTTGGAGGCAGCTAAAAGCAAGGCTAAAGGTTCCGATTTAATCTTTATTGGGGGCAGCACTTTTGTTGTGGCCGAAGTTGTGTAGATCTATGGCGAAGGTAGGTAAGTCGTATGTTAATTAGGACTTTAAAGGGAGGTGTGATGATTTGTGTAAGATCAAGTTAAGAAAAAAGTAGAGGAGTTCTTTGCAAATTATAAAAGAGCAACTATATTTGCATCGCCTTTAAGAAAAGAGGCACCGCAACAAGGGCGGTTAGCTCAGTTGGTTCAGAGCGCTTGGTTTACACCCAAGAAGTCGGGGGTTCGACTCCCTCACCGCCCACAAAGGTCAGTTCGCAGAGAGCTGGCCTTTTTTTTATTTCAGAAATTAGGAGGTTTATAGTGGTGCCTTTGAGAGGTTGTCTGCCGAATGGAGTGCTGCCTAAGTCACCAATTTTTGAGAACGTCAGAAACTTGTTATTCTTTAGAAATGATATACCGGATATTCTTTTCCCAGTTGGTTTAGAGCATCCCGATTACATCGGGAAAGTCGGGGGGTCGACTCCCACACCACCACAAAGGTCAATTCGCAAGAGCTGGCCTTTTTTTATGAGCTGATTTTATGTAACTTTCCTTATGGCCTGTGTTTATATATTGTATTCCGCGTCTCTGGATAAATTTTATTCATCGTAAATCATCAGTGTATTCGCCAAAGAAAAGAGGACTTGGCATAGTGGATCTGATTAGCACCCGGCTTTTGCCAGGTATTGTTGCCATTCAAATGAATCGAAGCTGACACAGATGATATTTACTGCAATGAAGTAGGATGCTGCGGAATATTCACACCTTTGAAAATATGAGGCGATGATAACGGATTCAACGAGTCGGTTCACAGGATACTTAACCCCTTCAAATTCTATGCGGAAACCCAGAATTAAGGCATATAAATGGATTACTCCATTGAATATTTAAGAATACGAGGTATTTATTATGTCTGATAGATGCTGACAAGAGTTTGTTTTTACTGCATGAAGACAATGAATTTATCACCTTCTCTCTGGTAACTGAAAAGCGTTAAAAGAGGCGGTTAACTTGTGTGTATTCAAGCTCTGTTAACAGAAGTGGCAAGTTGTATTGTGCAGTGTGTTGTATATGTTCCATAACAATTAGCAATAAGAGACAGGCGATATGCGTTGAATGTGAGGATTGTACACGGTAGATTTATGTATTGTAACTCCTTTTAAATTAGCCAAACAGTTTTTTTTCATCGGTGAACTATACATAGACAATATTATTGGAAGTAGCTTTGTATTGAAGACCTAAAAAACACAAAAGCATATTTATTATGAAAAGCAAAAGTTATTCTTTTTTAATTAGTTTATTGTTTATCTTCTTTGCAAGCTGTGAGGAGGATAAGTCTGTTCCTTCTGCCGACTTTTCGTTTGCCATAAACCCCGGGAATTTGTCTGTGGAGTTTACTAATATGTCATACGGCGAAGAGAATGTTACTTGGGATTTTGGTGACGGCGGGACGTCTTCAGCCAATAATCCGAAACACACCTACGATCAAAGTGGAAAATATACAGTAAGCCTAGCTGCCCATAATGGCGATGGAACTGCAATTTGCGAACAGGTTGTAGATATTCATTTGGCGGAAGAACTAGATAGTAAAATCAACACGAAATTTAACGAACAGACTGGTATGTGTTTGGTCGTGAATTCAATAGCTGACAATAAAGGAATGGTTACCAAAAGCCATAGCAGTATACGTTTGGGATTGGATAAAGATTTTACCGAAAAAGTAGCAGTAAAACGAAGAATAACAAGGATAGAGGATTCAAGGGAATTTTCTTTTAACATCGAAAGCGATACACTTTATCTTTCTTTTTTAACACCTGCAACCACATTCTACTACCAGGTGCGACAGAGTTTTGTTACTTCTGAAGGATATAAGGGGGGACTTATCTCAGAAGTCCGCAGTTTTACAACGCCAGAAATGCCTGATATAGTGACTCAAATCGAAGAGCACCCGGTATATCCATTCCTTTATACGATTAAACACAAATGTCCTTATTTTACTACAGAAATTGGAAGTCCGGTTTTTGCTGAGGATAGGGGGTTTACTAATACTTATTCACCAGTAGTTTTTGATGAAGAGGACTATGTATACTATAAAGAACCTGGCGCTGCAACTTATGTAAGTGCGACCTATTTTTATGGTTCGCATAAAGCTGTAAACATAGAAAGCCTTCAGGTAAACGATCTTTTTATGGGTTACCAACCGAATCAAGAACCTTTGAGAGGAACAAAAACAGAGGCGCAATTACTTGATGATAACACATTGAGATTGAGATTAATTACTGATGAATTTGATACTCTGGCTTTTGATATCGAAAACTACACCTATCAATACACAATCCCGGATGAGGTAGATAACGAAAATATTAAGTCGTGGTATTATTCGCAGCAAGATGGAGAGAAATTACATTACTCCGGAGGTGCCTATACATTGCATCTTTATAAGGAAACCGCAGACGCTTATTTTGGGTACATTGTTCCTGCTATATATGGCAATAATATTGATTTAGAATACCAACTCGATGACAAAACGGAAACAAAAATAATCCGAGGCCTTGTTTTTAAGGCCATGAAGCTATAGTACCTAATATTAAAAACAAAAACACCCGCTTGCAGTGATATTTCTCATAATGTTTGCGGGTGTTTACTATTGTAGGGTTCAAGGTTAAAGAAACGTGCAATTGATTTGGCATAATCATCGAAGGATCGGAAGTTTTTGGCGATCATGTCCACTTGTATGCCTGCCAACTCAGCATTGTTTGCAGTATAGGGGCCAAAACAGGCCATTTTACAGGTAAGTGATGAAATATTGCACATTTTTGCCAGCGCAAATGCTTCGCCACCACTCGAAAAGGCAATCATATCGTATTCGCCTTCGCGTATACCCTTTAAAACCCGACGAGTATGTGCCGTAGTAACAGGTTGCGTGGTATAGCCCTGCACTTTGTTACATGTAATTCCCATGCGTTGTGCCTCTCGGATAAATTGAGGTATCACATTAGGTTCATTGATTATTGACACCTTTGGCGCCACAAGTAGCATTTCTTTGCCCTTGTATTCCTTATTTGCCTCAATATACGATAAGATTCCCATCATACTGGGTTCGGGTACATCAACAGGCGTTGTATATCCCAACTCCTCGAGGTATTCTTTGTCTTTTCCCAATACATAATAATTAGCGTGGTAAGGAATATTCTTTCCAAATGCTTTTTTCATTTGATTATCATAGGCGCTTATTGCATTCCGACTGGGTAGCACTACAAAGTCGAATGCGTGTGGCGAGTAGGCAGAACCACCAAGGGAATCGGAAAT
Organism: Bacteroidales bacterium; assembly: GCA_046482855.1. Taxonomy (GTDB): domain Bacteria; phylum Bacteroidota; class Bacteroidia; order Bacteroidales; family UBA12077; genus CAYVSF01. The sequence goes on from JAWOEH010000189.1 coordinate 8,163, forward strand.
CCCTGACATATCGACAAGCGAATCGTACACCAAGGTTTCAATTGTTGGCATAGCCGTTACTGTGGCACCGTATTTCTCCAATGAAGCCCGGAGTCGTTTAGCATAAATCTTTGGAGCTGTAATCACTATTCGCTTATCCTGTAAGGGGAGGTGCTCGGTGCACCCTGAAAAAAGAATGCTCCCAAAAAGCAAAATTGAAAATAGTTGTCGCATTGTTTTAAGTGTTTAACCGATGAATTCACAAAGATATTCGCTCATAAGCATTTTGGCAAGAAAATGATCTTTCCTATATCGTAACCCGTGAATTCGAGGATGCCGGAGGCATTTGATGTTTATAGCAATATAGAAAATAGGCTCCCGATTCCTTCCGAATCGCACATTTCATTCTGTCTGGACTAGCCAGTTTGCGCTGTTGAGAAAAACGAACTAATGGGGCAAACAACGAAATGCGATCTCATGACCCAAATAGGAAGGGAGGAGAAAAGGGGGGATTGCATGTTGTTGAGTCGTTGCACGCAGAATCTCTAATACATGCAATATAAATTCAGGAGGAAATCACATTCTGAAAACAAGCAGGATGAAAAACAAAAACAGAAAGAGAAAGGGAATTGACCAATTAAGCGTTGGTTACACTCCTTCCGCCGGTTGTTTAACCACATGTGGATTGGAGGATATATTCCTTCTGTCCTGTTTATGATTCTGTAGC
>JAWOEH010000116.1:0-5269 GCA_046482855.1 Bacteroidales bacterium
GCAATAATGGCTTTGCCGGAATGGGACGTATCAATCTGCCCATATTCCTGCGTAGCAATATCCTCGATGCTATTGATATCACCCTAAAAGGAAAGCAATTTGCCGTAGACAATGTTGCCGGCACCTATTACCAAAAAACAACAGGTACGCTTACATTCGACTTCGTTGAACCTAAAAGCATGCCCAAAACCGATAACACACTTTCATTCGCCTATAGTTATCTTACTGATTTTACCGATTTCTCAAAAATGGAGCACCTCTTTACGGGTGCGCTAACACATAGCAACCAACTATACAACAATCCTCTTACAGCAAAACTTGAAGCTGAGCACCTTAAAAATTTCACAAAATTAAAGCTGAATATTTCTTACGAAAAGCGCAACACCTTTTCCTTCCGATTATTTGCCGGAACGTTTCTTCAGAAAGAAGCCGATCTTCCCCTGGCCTATGCCTATCGTCTTAGCGGCACCACAGGTTTTGAGGATTATAGCTTCAGTCACCTCCTGTTAGGCAGAGGCCTCAATCCACAAGAAGCACCTCCGGCACTTTGGAGCAGGCAGTTTGTAAGAAACCAGGGAGGATTTATCCCTTATACCAACATTGGCACCACCCGCGACTTTATGGCGGCACTAAATGCCGATGTGGCACTTATCGGTTCGCCCATAATGGGGCTGCAAGCCTATTTAAACATCGCTTACTTCGAAAATGGAGTAACATTGGGGTATGAAATGGGCTCAGTTGCCTGGGATTTTGGGGCGAAGGTTTCGTTCTTCTCCGGTGCCATGGAACTCTATTTCCCCGTTGCCATGTCTGATTTTATTCGGGAAGATCTTTCCAAACATACAGCCAATTATGGTGAACGCATCCGCTTTACGTTGAAACTAGATCAGGCAGATCCGCGAAAGCTACTACGTTCAGTATTGTAAAAACATCAGGATTTACGGGAAATATACTCATCCAGGTATTCATCAATATTGGAAAGATCCTCAATCACCTCAATACCCTCGATATGATTGTTTTTGGGGTTAAACACAATCTCCACAAAGAAATCACCCATCGAGTAAAGGTTGAGGGTTTTTTCGCCTGCCTTTCGTCGTCCTAAATGCTTGCCTTTACTAATCAATTCCGCCGCTTTATCCCCCTCGGTTAAGGTCAAAAAGTCCTCTTTATTCATGGCATCAAGTTTATTCTGTAACCCCTAAAACCGGGTTTTGTTTTAAGGAATTCTCCAACTCAACGCTTGGCTATCAGAAGTTGCCGAAGGGCAGAAAAACAAAGAGAATAAAAAAAGCCCCACATAAGTAGGGCTTTTGCTGAGGTCACGGGCGGATTCGAACCGCCGTACATGGTTTTGCAGACCACTGCCTAGCCACTCGGCCACGCGACCCTGTTTTATTCAGCTGTGCAAAACTATAAAAATTCTCTTGACTAACGAAAGGTTTTTATCCTTTTTCGGCAAATTCTTTCAAACAATCTTCACACAAACAGTCCTCATAGAGCTCTTCCAGTTTTTTTAACTGCTCATCGGTAAGTTTGTAGCGAGTACACCAACAAACCTGGTTGGTTCCTGCCAAACAATGAAACTCTTTGCCACACTTCTCACACTTCTTAATGGTTGCATTCATAAACTATCGACTCAATGTTACTGATACACATTTCATTTTACCTCCCATAGGTGGGTTCATCTTGGATATTTTTATCGAAGCTTTTTCAATACCCGAGAACTCATTATACAACGCATCCAATATTCGCTTGCCAATATGCTCCAACAAATGCGACCGCTTAGCCATCTCCTTCTTTACTAACTGATAAGCAACCTGATAGTTCAGTGCATCCTCAATATTATCGCTTTCAGCTGCAGTATGCATAGCGGTTTCAATTTCCAGATTCACCAGAAACTGATTGCCTACAATAGCCTCTTCCTGGTAGCAGCCATGGTACGCATAAAATTCCATGTCCTCAATCTGAATCTTTCCCATAACAATAACCTGTTTAATTTTATACAAAGGTATTTTTTATCATAGTATAATTTGATAAATTTAAGTGATTTTACAACATGCAGAATATTTTGCTATACCTTTGCATGTTTAACAAAATCGCTGAAAACCTATATAATCAACTAAAGGGAGTTTATCAATGAAAGAAGAAGCAACCGAAAACCGCGAAACCAAAAAATCGCTGAATTTTATTGAACAAATTGTTGAAGAAGAATTAGCTGCCGGCAAAAATGGCGGTCAGGTGTATACTAGATTCCCCCCCGAACCCAACGGATATTTGCACATTGGTCATGCAAAATCTATCTGCCTGAATTTCGGTTTGGCTCAAAAATACAATGGGAAAACAAACCTGCGATTCGATGATACCAACCCCGAAAAAGAGGAGATGGAGTATGTCGATTCCATTAAAGAGGACGTGCGCTGGTTAGGTTTTCAATGGGAGGGACAGGAAAAGTTTGCCTCCGACTATTTCGACCAACTGTACGATTGGGCCATAAAGCTTATTGAGATGGGCAAAGCGTATGTTGACGATCAAACTCCCGAAAAAATTGCAGCCCAACGCGGAACGCCAACTCAACCGGGCCAAGAAAGTCCTCACCGAAACCGCAGCGTGGAGGAGAACCTGCAACTTTTCCAACAAATGAAAGAAGGTGCTTTTGAATCAGGTAAAAAGGTGTTACGTGCCAAAATCGACATGGCCTCACCCAACATGCACATGCGCGATCCGATTATGTATCGCATACTTAATAAGCCGCATCATCGCACCGGCGATAAATGGTCCATCTACCCTATGTACGACTTCGCCCATGGCCAGTCCGACTATATCGAAGGCATCACTCATTCGGTTTGCACCCTGGAATTTGAGGTACATCGCCCGTTATACAACTGGTTCCTTGAGCAGGTATACACCGAGGGCACAGTAAAACCCCGACAGATTGAATTCGCACGGCTGAATCTTAGCTACACCATCATGAGCAAGCGTAAATTGCTGGAGCTGGTGCAGAAAAATTACGTGTCGGGCTGGGACGACCCACGAATGCCAACCATTACAGGTTTGCGCCGAAGAGGCTACACGCCGGCAAGTCTGCGCAACTTTGCCGAGATTATTGGCGTGGCTAAACGCGATAATGTGATTGATGTGGCGGTATTGGAACATGCCGTGCGCGAAGATCTGAACAAATCAGCACCCCGCGTTATGGCGGTACTCGATCCGATAAAACTGGTTATTGAAAACTACCCCGAAGGACAATCGGAGGAGTTGGAACTCATTAACAATCCCGAGGACGAAACGATGGGCAGCCGAAAGGTCCCTTTCAGTCGCGAAATTTATATTGAACGAAACGACTTTATGGAAGAACCTCCGAAAAAATTCTTCCGTTTGGGTCCTGACCGCGAAGTTCGCCTTAAAGGTGCCTATATTATCAAGTGTACTGGTTACGAGAAAGATGCCAATGGCAATATCTCAGTAATCAAGTGTACCTACGATCCCGATACTAAGAGTGGCGAGATGAAAGTGCAGAGAAAGGTGAAAGGCACACTTCACTGGGTTTCGGCACAACACGCAGTAGATGCCGAAGTACGCCAATACGATCGACTCTTTAATGACCCCGATCCTGCCGGACACAAAGATAAAGACTTCAAAGAATTCCTCAATGAAGACTCACTGGAGGTTATCAAAACCTGTAAAGTGGAACCCAGTCTGGCCGAAGCCAAGCCTGAAGATCGCTTTCAGTTCCAGCGTCTGGGGTATTTTTGCACCGACAGAAAGGACAGCAAACCAGGCAATCTGGTATTCAACAGAACCGTGCCCCTAAAAGACTCATGGGCTAAGATGAACAAAAAATAAACAATGCAAAGCCGGCAACTACTGCCGGCTTTTACTTTACTTATTCCGCATAAAATTCACTATTCAAGTAGCGCTCCCCGGTATCATAATTAAAAGTCAATATTTTTGCAGACTTAGGAAACGATCCGGCAAGCTTCCTGATTGCAGCCAATGAGGCGCCGGTTGAGATACCCGCCAGAATGCCCTCCTCACGCGCTAACCTGCGCATCTGAGCAACAGACTCATCATAGCCAACAGGTTGCAACTGATCCAGAACTTCACGTTGCAAATTACCAGGCACAAATCCGGCACCAATACCTTGTAGTTTGTGGGGGCCGGCAACATTGCCCGAAAGTACCGCCGAAGCCTCGGGTTCTACACCCACAACCCGCATATGCGGCCACTCCTGCTTCAATCGCTTTCCAACACCGGAAATGTGCCCCCCGGTGCCAATCCCTGTAACCATAGCCGCAAAACCTTCGGGAACATCTGCGATAATTTCCAGAGCGGTTGTTTTTTCGTGAATTCGAGGGTTATCCGGATTGGCAAACTGATCCGGAATCCAACTTTCAGGATGCTGCTTATGTAACGCTATGGCCTTAGCAATAGCCCCTTTCATCCCTTCGGCTGCAGGTGTCAAAACTAACTCGGCACCATAGGCTTTGAGCAATACTCTCCGCTCCATCGACATGCTCTCCGGCATCACAATAATGAGTTTATAGCCTTTTACTGCCGCCATCATTGCCAACCCAATGCCCGTATTACCTGATGTGGGCTCTATAATGACAGTACCTGGCTTTAGAGAGCCCTCTCGTTCCGCGCCTTCTATCATAGCCAAAGCCACCCGATCTTTAATACTCCCCCCTGGATTGGCCCTTTCCAGCTTCATATAAACTTCCATAGTATTCGGAAAGATCTTCCCCAACCGAATAAGTGGGGTATCTCCAATGGTTGTTAAAATGGTATTGTGCAGCATATTAAATAGTTTTTGCTTGTTAAGGTTTCATTAAATTTGAAAGCCCAGAGCAGCCTCCTGCGCATTTCTTATTTCCACTCTGCTGGTATGATAAACTCGGGAATAGGCAGGTACCGATTGTGTTAACCACACATTCCCTCCAATCACACTGCTGTGTCCGATGACTGTTTTGCCTCCCAAAATGGTACTTCCCGCATATAGCACCACATCATTCTCAATGGTAGGATGCCGTTTTGTTCGGGCATCCTCCTTTCGTACAGTAAGCGCTCCCAGGGTTACGCCCTGATAGATGCGAACTCTGTCCCCAATTTTGGTGGTCTCCCCAATAACAATGCCGGTACCATGATCAATGAAAAATGATTTCCCAATAGTAGCACCGGGGTGAATATCGATACCCGTTTGAGCATGAGCAATCTCAGCAAGCATCCGCGGCAGCACAGGAACCTGCTGCTGGTAAAGCTGATGAGCTAA
>JAWOEH010000203.1:0-8184 GCA_046482855.1 Bacteroidales bacterium
ACAAAATGCTCTGGTAAGAATACGCGCAGCATGGAAGATTAACAATTATTTCATATTACAGGATTGGTCGTTTTTTTGACGTGACGTATATTTGCGTCAAAACAAAATAGATGGTACTTGCAAAAACAGGCTTATTTGATACGGATTTACAGGAAGGTGCATTGCTTTTTAAAGCCTTATCGCATCCAGCGCGATTACACATTTTGCGCTACCTGTCCCAGATAAAGAGTTGTATCACAGGAGATATTTCGGAAGAACTGCCCCTTAGCCGTACCACCGTAAATCAACATCTTGCCGAGTTAAAAAAAGCAGGACTTATTCAGGGACATGTGAGCGGAAAAAAAACGAATTATTGTCTTAACCCAATTATAATTAACCAACTAAAGAGTTTTTGCGATTCTTTTTTTGAAGATATTGAAACAAATGATTTTAAATGTGAATAATTATGAAGATTCTTATTTTATGCACCGGTAACAGTTGCCGAAGTCAAATGGCACATGGTTTTTTACAGTCGTTTGATAAAAACCTTTATGTACGTTCAGCCGGAACTGAAGCATCCGGAAAGCTTAACGAAAAGGCAGTTGCTGTGATGAGAGAAATTGGCATTGACATCAGCCACCACACATCTGATTCTGTGGATTTATATCTCGACCAGGAATGGGATTATGTGATTACCGTATGTGGGGGAGCTAATGAAGCGTGCCCGGCCTTTATGGGCAAGGTTAAACACCGCGTGCATATGGGCTTTGAAGATCCATCGGAAGCAACAGGCAGCGATGAATACGTCTGGAATGAGTTCCGTAAAATCCGTGATGGGATTAAGGAGGCTTTTTATACGTTTTATAATGAGGAGGTTGTGCCGAGCTTATAAATTGAGGGGTTTAATATTCTGATAGTTAATATGAAAAATCGATCTTTCAAGTACACTCAATGCTTAATTTTTTGAAATTATGGATACACAAGAACGGAAAATAGGTTTTTTTGAAAAATATCTGACCATCTGGGTAGCTTTAGGCATCCTTGGAGGAATTGGAATCGGGCACTTTGCCGGCGATTCCATTGAGGTAATTAGCAGCCTTGAGATAGCAAAGGTGAATATTCCCGTAGCTATTCTAATTTGGCTGATGATTTATCCCATGATGTTACAAATTGATTTCTCCAGTATTCGGAAAATCGGGAAACGTCCCAAAGGAGTTGTACTTACGTTAGTTGTCAACTGGCTTATAAAGCCTTTCACCATGGCGTTTTTTGCCTGGTTGTTTTTTGCTAATATTTATCAGGCCTGGATTAGTCCTGAGCTAGCCGGCGAATATATTGCCGGAGCTATTATACTGGGTGCTGCTCCTTGTACTGCTATGGTGTTTGTATGGTCCTACCTGACCAATGGCGATCCAAACTATACACTTGTTCAGGTGTCGATTAATGATCTCATTATCCTGGTAGCTTTTGTGCCTATTGTAGGCTTATTGCTTGGTATTACAAATATCTCCATACCTTATGATACGCTTATTGCCAGTGTTCTTATTTTTGTTGTAGTGCCGCTGGTTGCCGGGGTTATTACACAGAAAGTTTTACTGAAAAGTCATGGACAGGAGTGGTTCAAAAGTGTTTTTTTACCCAAATTAAAACCAGTAAGTATTGTCGCCTTACTTGTTACATTGGTGTTGCTTTTTGCTTTTCAGGGGCAGAATATTTTAAAGAACCCCTTTATTATATTACTAGCTGCTGTTCCCCTGGTAATCCAGACCTATTTTATCTTCTTTCTTACCTGGTTTGCCGGTAGAAAGTTGAAACTGCCTCATCCGGTATGTTCTCCCGCAGCCATGATAGGAGCCAGTAACTTTTTTGAATTGGCTGTAGCGGTGGCTATTTCACTCTTTGGACTCCAATCGCCAGCAGCTCTTGTAACCGTTGTTGGTGTGTTGGTGGAAGTGCCGGTTATGTTGTCGCTAGTAGCCTTGGCCAATAAATGGAAGTACTAACAATGGAAACCAGTATAAGCTCTGTTCGTTTATTTGTGCCGTTTAAAGCACCTTGATATAACCTCATTAGAGAACTCATTTGCCCCGTGCATACTTAACTAAGGCTAAGTATACACGGGGCTTTTTGTGCCCGAAAAAATTATCAAATGCCGGGAATAGCGATCTTTCTATTCGCGTAATTTCGGCGTATCCCGAAAAATGGAAAAGGGTTGTATCTTGGTAATAGTGTAGCGATTTTTCGGGACTTCCACCACAAATCGGGGACATGGGTAAGAGGCTGTTTGAAGTGCTTCTAATGCTTAAGTTGGTTATTCATAGACCATCACATCTTAGAGCATAAATCCCGGATGACATGGTTGTAGCATCTCAGAAAAGGAAAAAATAACAAAAAATGCCTTGTCGGATAGTTTTTAAGGCCAGGCTTACCTGGCTTTCTACATTTCGTTTGCTGGTATTTAACTCTTTGGCAATCTCATTATTCGAAAGTCCTTGTTTTCGGAGTTTGTATATCTTCTTTCGTTGAGGAGGCATCTTTTCCACAATCATTTCAATTAATAGGGCTTTTTCAAAGGCAATGTATTCATCTTCCGGACTGTAAGCAAAGTTTTCGTTACACTGTGTATTCACAATGGAATTCGAAAGATGCTTTCTTTTTAGGAGATTGATGGCTTTATTTTTGGCAATGGTATACAGGTAGGAGTCGAAGGATTTTTCCGGAATGATCTTTTTATGGTTTTGCCATAACTCTACAAAAATATCTTCAGCAATCTCTTCGGCATCCGACGTGGATTTTACATAACCAAATATAAATGTACTGATTTTTAGGTAATAAAAACTAAAAATCTTTTCGAAAGCCGAATGATCTCCTTGTTTTAGCGCATATATTGTCGAGCTGTTAATTTTTGTCATTTCCTCTCAAAGATAGATTTTCTAGTTCAGTGCGCAAGGCATGGAGAGATCAATAAATTTTGTGAAAATAGTTATTGAGTTTTTCCGGGTTCGATTGTATTAAAAGAAAACAGTAGATATGCAGTTATATTTTTTAAAGATCCTTTTTCTACCTATTTTCCTCTTTTCGGCATTTTGTGTTCAAGCACAAGAGGTGTTGGACGATTCTGTTTTTGTAAATAGTGCCATGCAAAACAATATGTCCGTTCAGTTTGACATGGAAAACCCATACTTCGGATTTTCCATGCCATTGTTACCAGGCAGGGACAGCATCAGGTTGATGAAAAACGGACAGGAGAATATAGCTTCGATGCAAAGGTCATTGACACAGCGTGCTGCCCTTTTTTCGGAGACTGATTTAACTGAGAGTGGACCTAAATTCCCGGGTTTGGCTGATTATAAAAACGATGGTGGCACCTTGGGTGGTTTCAAGCTGTTGCAAGACTGGGGTTTATCTTACGGAGCATTTTTCAGCAAACAGTATGATTATCATCTTTCGGCAAAACAAATTGTATTGGGCGCCAATCTTTTGCTGGAATATCAATTATCCGACAGGCTCCGGTTTTTGATTGAGGGACAATATGTTACAGAAGGAGATGGTAACTCCCCGATTTTTAAGGAATCTACACTATTTCCTACAAGCCATGTGGCTACGGGATTTAGGTATAAAGCAGGAAAACAATCCGGAATTTCCTTAGGGATTGAATATCAATACAATCGACAAGAAAAGAGGTGGAAGCCTGAATCAGGCGGAAAGATGCTTTTAAAATTTTAACAACCAGTGCTATGAACATGAATGGCAAGTTTTGGAAAAAGGAGATAGTCAAGCTCTATACAAAGAATCGATTTTCGGAGAGTACAGAAGAGAAAGTTCAGAAATGGTTAGTGCAGAATGCCGAAGATGAAGAGGTTGATATGGCGATGAAAGCTCATTGGGATAAAATAAAAACCACAAAGCACCCCTCTGCATTGCGTGTATTAAATCGGATTAATGCAAAAACTGGTATACCTGCAAAATCAGCATTTGCAATTGGACGAAGAGCTGCTATAAGAATGGCAGCTGTTTTTATCATGCTGATGGCGATAAGCAGTGTATGGCTCTATGTACATAATCAAAATAAGGCAACATTTATCCGGGTTGCTGCTGCATACGGCGAAACAAAGCGTATAATCCTCCCCGATCAGTCAGAAATCTGGCTTAACTCGGGCAGTTCGTTGCAATATCCCGAAGATTTTGAACAGAAACAACGTTTGGTAACGCTTACAGGTGAAGCATATTTTTCTGTTACAAAAGATGCTGGCAGCCCTTTTGTTGTTGAGGCGAATGATATCAAAGTACGGGTGTTAGGCACAAAATTTAATGTAAAGGCTTATCCGGAAGATCGACAAATAGTGGCGACATTACAGGAGGGAAAGATAGAAGTTGTAACCGCCGATAATGTGAAGCAACAATTATTGCCTAATGAGCAGTTGACCTACAATTGTAAAACTGCTGCCTTACAAGTTGAGCGAATAAATTCTGAGTATATTCCCGATTGGAAAAATGGCAGACTGCTGTTTTTTGAAGAAACATTGGACGACATTCTGCAAACACTCAGCAGGCGTTATAATGTTGCTTTTAATGTAGATGAATCAATTGATTTAACGGGTGAGCGCTACACAATGAAGTTTCAAAAAGATGAAGATCTTGATCAGGTGCTATGGGTTTTATCGGAACTTGCCCGTGATTTGTCCTTCAGCCAGAAGAATGGAAAAATTATTGTACAAAAAAAGTAACCCAAAATAAATGTGCTTATGAAAAAAACAGAACCGATAAAAAGTTGGCGCTTTTTACCGGTTCATAAGGAAGATACAAAATCAACTCTGCGAGAATTAACTAAGTATCAACATTACAAAATTAATAGAATGTATAGAAAAAAATCAACATTAACAGTTCTTATCCTCTCATTATTTCTGTTTGTACTAAGCAATGCAGCCAGCGCACAGGAAACGAAGATTACAGTTAACAAAAAGAATATAACCATCAGAGACCTTTTCGATGAAATTGAACAGCAAACTTCTTACAATATTGCTTACAAAAAATCGGACATTGATAAGAAAGAACAAATTGACGTAACTTTTAAAAATAAGTCTGTTGAGGAAATTTTAGCTGTAATTTTGGAAAATACCGGACTTACCTGTAAAATCAATGGGAATCATATCATCATCTACCAAGCGGATGAAGCATCAGAAGAAAAAGAGCTTACCCAAACAATAAGGGGGCTGGTTTATAATGTGGAAACGGGGAGCCCAATAGAATTTGCCAATATCGCGTTATTGGAAGATGTTACGAAAGGTGCCATATCCGATGCTGATGGGCGATTTGCTATCCGGGGAGTGCCTTTGGGATATGCTAACTTAAAAGTCTCATTTGTTGGTTACGAAACCTACATCTACCGTGATATTCTGCTTACCTCAGGAAAGGAGGCAATGGTTGAAATTCCCTTGGAAGCGAAATCACAGTCGGTTGGGGAGGTTATCGTACGACCTCAGGTAAATAAGGAGCGAACTGTTAATCCCATGGCTTTAACCGAAGGACGCATGCTGAGTATGGAGGAGAGCAATCGTTTCGCCGGCGCTTTCAATGATCCTGCCCGTTTGGTAACCTCATTTGCCGGTGTAGCAGGGACCGGAGGAATATCGAGTAATGCCCTGTCTATCCGTGGCAATGCCCCTCAATATACCCAATGGCGGCTTGAAGGAGTGGAAATTCCCAATCCTACACATTTTGCCGATATGATATCATTGGGAGGGGGCGTGTATTCCGCCTTGAGCAGTAAAGTGATGGGGAATTCCGATTTCTTTAACGGTGCTTTTCCTTCTATGTATAGTAATGCCCTCTCCGGAGTTTTTGATATGCAAATGCGTACCGGAAATACTACAAACCCGCAACATGCACTTCAGGTGAGTTTGATGGGGATTGATTTGGGATCTGAAGGGCCATTGAGTAAAATGAATAACAGTTCGTATATCTTCAATTATCGCTATTCGGTAACAGGTTTAGTCGCCGATGTCAATTTGAAATATCAGGATCTTTCCTTTAAATTAAACTTTCCAACAAAAAAGGCCGGGACCTTTTCATTGTGGGGGCTTGGTTTGACGGATAATAATCGCGTCGGGCCTTTGGATAAAAAAGAATGGGAAACATCCGCCGACCGTCAGGATGTAAAAACCAGTCTGGCAAAAGGCAGTGGAGGTATTACACATAGGTACATCCTTAATAATACTACTTACATAAAGACTGTGTTTGCAGCGACTTACAATGGTGTTATGCAGGATGTAAGCCAGGTAGATTCCTTTGCAAACTATGCCCAAGTTGTAGATATTACCAATCAGAATTGGCATCTGGTGTTAAATTCTTATTTGAATAAAAGATTCAGTTCTAATCATATAAACAGAACCGGGGTGAGCGTTACAGGTATGAATTACAATTTAAACTACAATGTTACGCCTAATTATGGCCTGGACATGCCAGTGGAGCAGATTGCCAAAGGCAGGGGGGATAACTTTCATGTTTCTGCTTATTCGCATTCGATTTTTACTCTGGCTCCTACTTTTTCGTTGAGTGCCGGATTGAATGTCCAATATTTTAACTTGAATGAAAATTTTCATTTGGAACCACGCGTAAGTATGAAGTGGGATTTTGTTCCTGGGCACGCTTTGTCAGCATCATATGGACTAAACAGCAAACGTGAACGATTGGATTTTTACTATGTAGTTGATACTCTGACAAGCCAACCAGGGAACAAAAACTTAGATATGGCAAAAGCTCATCATTTTAATTTAACTTATGACCTGTATATTTCGGATATTCTTCGCTTTAAAGTCGAGCCTTATTTCCAATATCTGTTTGATGTGCCGGTTGAAGAAAATACGTCATTTTCGGTATTAAACCTTGATGATTATTACCTGGACAAAATTTTGGTTAATGACGGGCAGGGGAGGAATTATGGCTTGGATATTACTCTTGAACAGTATCTTCATAATGGCACGTACTATTTATTTACGGGCTCAGTTTTCAAATCCGAGTATCGGGGGGGAGATCAAATATGGAGAAGCACCCGTTACAACAGGGGGTATAGTATTAGCGGTGTATGGGGAAAGGAATGGCGTGCCGGTAGAAGCAAGAATAACAGTTTTGGCCTGAATTTGCGATTTACCTGGCAGGGCGGTGAACATTACACCCCTATTAATCGTGAACTTTCCCTGGACAATCATGAAATTGCATTCGATGATTCAAAAGCATTCACTGAAAAATATGCTCCTTTTATTAGTGGAGATATTTCGATCAATTATCGGATAAACAAGGAGAAGTTATCGCATGAAATTGCTTTGAAAGGGTTAAACATTGGGCTTTATACAGGCCAATCAGGATACTTTTATAATGAGGCAACGCAGGGAATCGAAAAAGTTGATTTAATGGGAACGTTGGTGGATATTAGTTATAAAATATCATTTTAACCTTAATAAATCACTATTGTCCGGAGAAATTCGGTTTAACATGTTTAGATTGCTTCGGTTCCCTTGCAAAGACCTGCTTATATTAGATTTGACAGGGCGGATGGGGTTGGTTTTCGGCTTTTGCCCAAAACCAACCCCATCCGCCCTGAACCTCTCAAAGTTGCCGATTATTGCGAGCGTAGTGAAGCAATCTAATTTTTTTTCCGGACACTAACCCTAATAAATTATGAATTACAGGAGTTAAAAGCTCTTTTTTTGTAGCAAGATCCATAATCAGGCAAAACTGTGAAGCAATTCAATGCAGCATTGTTTTGGTTTGCTGAGAAATATTCCCTCAACCCAACTTTATGTTGGCTAAGGGAATATTTAGTTTGTTGTTAATAGCCAATGAAGTCGGTTAATCCCATTTCGACTTATGCGACAGGGCGATCTTACCACCACCCGTAAAGAATAGGGTAAGTCCGCCAAAAAGATAAAGACCCAGTAACTCAATGCCCCAGCCACCAAATTGATTCAGTGTGAATATGTCGGCAGCATGCACCAGGAATACAGCTGTTAATATGCCCAATACGTAAACTACAGCCGCCAGGCGAGTGCGATACCCCACAATAAGCATAATGGGCGCCACAATTTCAGTAATGTACACACCGTAAGCCAGGAATGCCGGAAGGCCTTTTGCCAATAGACTTTGCTCGATAAAGCCTACTCCTTTAAATTTGGCGATACCATGCAGCAGCATCAAAATGCCAACTGC
>JAWOEH010000205.1:0-14561 GCA_046482855.1 Bacteroidales bacterium
GCTCCGGCAAGAAACAGAAACCACCAAGCGTCGCTTGTTTCGGCAGGTGAAAGCAGGGTAATAAAATAAGCGATCAAAATACCGGCTATCAGGGCCAGTACTTTACCGGTATTCCATTGCGTGATACGATGTGATACCACCCAGGCAGAGGCAACGATAAGTCCAAAAAAGAAGGCCCAAACCATTATGGGGTACACTTCGAGCATGTGGGAAATTAGCTTTGCCAGCGACAACACACTTATAGCAATGCCGCCAAAAACACTTGCCAGAAAATTTCCATTAACATGCTTCCAAAAACTACCAAAACCTTCCTTTGCAAGAATCGAAACAGCTTTGGCATTAATGGATTTTATGGAGTCGATTAACTCTTCGTAAATGCCAGTGATAAAGGCAATGGTTCCACCCGATACACCGGGCACAACATCGGCAGCCCCCATGGCCATCCCTCGTAAAATCAATAATAAATAGTGCTTCATGATTAATTCAATTAAAACTGCTGCAAATATATAGGTTTCTGCTTATAGGTAGGAATCTTCGTACATCTTTTGGTTTGATTAATTCAATACATCATAGACATCGGGATCTTACCAAAAAAAATAGCGGATAAAAACCCGCTATGCTAACTAGTATTTATGACTGTATTGCTCTATCATCTGCGGAGCAAGGAACTCAAAGAAGGTATCTCCTCTCAATCCAAGGCGTAATGCTTCTAGTGAAATTACTTCGTTGGGTGCAATATTTCCCAGGTTCACATTGGCGCCCATCTCCTGAATAAACCACACTTGTTGATTTTTCTGGGGGGCTTCCCACAATACATTTTCCAATTTTACATGGTTTCGAATACTGTCGATGAGCTCTACATTTGCAGACCCATCTTTATTGTAAATACCTATGGTACCACTTTCGCGTGCTTCGGCAATAACTTTCCATACGCCGGCTTCCAGCTCTGTTTTCATCTGTTCAACCCACTGGTCCGATGACAAATGCACATCGGCCGCTTTGCTTCCCACTTCGGACAAAACAGTTACCTGTTCGCCTAACTTTTGTATATAGGCAAGTTTTTGATCGTGAGGTAAAACAATACTGCCATCGGAAATCTCGGCCAATGTCATGTCATATTTATCCAAAAATCGTTGATAATCCTCAAATTTATCTCTGGCAATAAAGGCCTCGAAGAGAGTTCCGCCGAAAAAGGGGGTAATTTCTGCTTCGCGATAAAGATTTAATTTCGTTTCCAGATTTGCCGTAATTAAGCTGGTGCCAAAACCAAATTTCACTACATCGGTATAGTCGCCACAAGCTTCAATAAAATCTTCAATCTCTCCTACACTTAATCCTTTGTCCATCATCATGGTTAAACCATGATCTCTGGATTTTTCAGGACGTTCAGGAATAAATGGTAAATCAAAATTCATCATGTATATGTTAGGGATTAGGTAAATACTTTGATACGAGCTCCAGGATTTTAGGAAAGGCTAATGCCTGGGGGCAGACATAAATCATCTGTGTATATTTTTTGGGGCTCAATTCCAGGCCCTTCTCGGCAAGGGGAGCTGCTTTTTCGGGTTTATCGGCCAATAGATAATAGCCCGCAATACGGAAAGCCACACTTGCCTCTTTGGGAAAGTCTAACTGTGCGTCTATCAACAGCTTCAAGGCTTTATCCAGAATGCCCATCTCCTTATATAAATCAGCCAGGATGAATACATAATCCAGGTTATCGGGAGCCAGGTCGACAGCAATCTTATAGGCATCCAAAGCCTCTTTTGCATTTCCCATTTTCAGTGCAATGTCGCCACGCAAACTGTGAAATTCAGCAGTTGCCTCTTCCAGAACAATCGCCTTTTCAATCCTGAGTTTGGCCTCCTTCCATTCCCCTTTTTCAAACAACACAGTGGCTAGGCCGTAATAGGCGTCAACATTGTCTTTCTCTACTCCAAGGGCCTTTTGGTAGTAGGCATAACTATCGGCCCATTGTTTGGTTTCAAAATAGCAATCGCCTAATTTCACGAATGCTTCAGCATTATTTTTTTCCTGGTCGAGGTAATCTAGAAATGAAGTAATCGCCTTTTCATAGGTATCTTTTTCCATCCAAACCGTACCCAGCTGAAAATAGCCAATGGAAAAATGAGGATTAATGGCCAGGGCAAATTCATAGGCATCGATAGCTTTATCCAGCATTGCATTTTTTTGGTATAAAGCACCTAAATTATACCATGCACTATCGGAGAAAGGTTCAATATCGAGGTATTTATTGTAATATTCGATGCTCTTATCAATTTTGCCTAATTTCTCATAGGTGTATCCGATATCATAAATAAGCATCATGTTATCAGGTTCCAATTGATAAGCTGCCTCCAGGTAGGAAAGCGAGGTTTGGTATTTTCCCAGTTGTTCAAATTCATGAGCAACGGTATGTATAATATCTACCCTGTCGTCCTCGGCGTAATCGATGGCCATATTAAAGGCAGATTTTGCCTCGTCATATTTCCCTATCATGTTCAAAGCCGTTCCTTTTAACAGATATACGTCGGCATTGAGCGCTTCGATAGGTTCGACACGTTGCAGAATAGCCAGGGTTTTCTTTGCCATTCCTTTGTCCAAGTATACTTGCGCCCGCTTTAACTCAATGGAAGTAGCCGAAGGATGCAGCTTGGATGCATAATGAACAGCGTATAGCGCATTGTTGGCTTTATTCATATCCATGTAATAATCAATGATCGATTCCAATTCCGAAACATCGAAAAAATACTGCTCCTTTCGCTTTAGCATATCTTCAAAGCGTCCAACCAGCTCCTGAAATTCGCCATTGTAAAACAATCCGCTAAATTCGTCTTCCATAATTCTCCCTTCAAAATTCGATGTAAAATTATAAATATTTACCGAGATTCTGCATGCATTTTCTATTTACTGCAACTGCCTTTGGTTCAAGCATTGGTTATAAGAGCCAATTCCTTTTAGCCCGGATTATTCGCAAATATACCCTGGCTCCGACAGCAACTACGCAAACTTTCTTAATTCTAAGATAAACATTATCTCCCATAACAAGAAAGTTGTTGGTTACTTTCTCGCTATTTAGGCAAAAATATTCTTCTAAAACAGGATTCTCGGCAAAGATTATAAAGTAATGATAATGAAAGACAACCAAAATCATCACCAGGTCTCATCAGAAACAATAGGAGAGTAAAACTTACGCTATACGCAACCTTTTTTTCTCCTATCCCGTCTTGCGACTGTTGTAAGGATACGAATCGAAGTTTTTGCCCTTATACCCTACTTACATATTTTACTTGCTTTACTTGCTTATTTATTAAGACCAAAAAAAGAGTGACACTAAACAGTCACTCTTTTTCTATGGATTTACAAATGCTTTAATATATCTCCTTCTTAGCGGCTTTCAGTGTGTTTTGCATGAGGGCAACAATGGTCATAGGGCCTACACCGCCGGGTACGGGTGTGATGTAAGCACATTTTGGAGCCACTTCATCATAATCGACATCACCAACGAGTTTCCAGCCCGATTTCGTTTTGTCAGATTTAATACGGGTAATTCCCACATCAATCACAACTGCTCCCTCTTTTACCATTTCAGCCTTTAGAAACTGTGCTTGTCCCAGCGCAGCCACAACAATATCGGCGCGTTTAACTACCTCAGTAAGGTTTTTTGTTCTGCTATGCGTCAGGGTTACTGTAGCATTCCCGGGAGTAGCCTTTTGTCCCAGCAAAATACTCATGGGTTTACCAACGATATTACTGCGTCCAATAACGACTACATCTTTGCCGGATGTTTCAATTTCGTAGCGACGCAACAGCTCCATAATCCCTGCAGGTGTTGCAGAAACATAAGCAGGCAGTCCGATTACCATGCGCCCTACATTAATAGGATGGAAACCATCCACATCTTTTCGGGGATCGATGGCTTCAATCACCTTTTGCTCATCGATATGCTTAGGTAAGGGTAACTGAACAATAAAACCGTCGATATCCTGATTATTGTTCAGGTTTTCAACTTCTTTCAACAGTTGTTCTTCGGATATAGACTCCTCTAAACGAACCACCGTTGAATGAAACCCTACTTGCTTACAAGCCTTTTCTTTGTGTCCCACATAGGTTTCGCTGGCTCCGTCGTGTCCGACAATAACAGCGGCCAAATGAGGAATTTTTTGGTTTTTTTTACGTCGTTGCTCAACTTCTTGAGCAATTTCTTCCTTAATTATGGTAGCAACCTCTTTGCCATTAATGATTTGCATGATAAGTGGGTTTTATTTTACATTCCTGGTTGTTGCATACGTCCCATTAACCCAGCCATACCTTTCCCGTTTTTCATCATCTTCATCATCTTCTTGGTTTCGCTGAACTGCTTAATAAGTCGGTTTACCTCCTGAATATTGGTTCCGCTGCCATCGGCAATACGCTTTCGTCGGCTACCATTAATAAGCTTGGGGTTTCCTCGCTCTTCGGGCGTCATAGAGTAAATTATGGCTTCAATTCCTTTAAAGGCGTCATCATCAACATCTACTTTTTTAAGCATTTTCCCCATTCCGGGAATCATCCCTGCCAAATCTTTCAGATTACCCATCTTTTTAATCTGTTGAATTTGGGATAAGAAATCCTCAAAATCGAACTGATTTTTGGCAATCTTTTTATTAAGTTTTCGGGCTTCGTCGGCATCGTATTGCTCCTGAGCTTTCTCCACAAGCGATACAATATCTCCCATACCCAAAATACGGTCGGCCATACGGCTTGGATGGAACACATCAATGGCGTCCATCTTTTCGCCGGCACCTATAAATTTAATGGGTTTGTTTACAACCGACTTGATGGATAGGGCGGCACCCCCCCGGGTATCTCCATCCAATTTTGTAAGGACCACTCCATTAAAGTCAAGCCTGTCGTTAAACTCTTTGGCCGTATTAACGGCATCCTGCCCTGTCATGGAATCGACCACAAAAAGGGTTTCATCTGGATTCACAGCCTTTTTTATCGAGGCAATTTCATCCATCATCTCTTGATCGATAGCCAAACGACCTGCCGTATCGATAATAACTAAGTTATGTCCCTGTTTTTTCGCATGAGCGATGGCAGCTTTTGCAATCTTAACCGGATTTTTGTTCTCGGGCTCGGTATATACAGGTACATTAATCTGCTCACCTACAATTTTCAGCTGATCGATAGCCGCAGGACGATACACATCACAGGCAACCAACAGGGGATGTTGTGCTTTTTTGGATTTCAGGAAGTTTGCTAATTTTCCCGAGAAAGTTGTTTTTCCCGATCCCTGCAAACCTGCCATAAGGATTATGGAGGGTTTGCCAGACAGATTAACCTCTTCCGATTCGCCTCCCATTAAGTCGGCCAACTCATCGTGCACAATCTTCACCATCATCTGCTGTGGTTTTACAGCAGAGAGTACATCCTGTCCCAGCGCTTTCTCTTTAACAGTATCGGTAAACTCTTTGGCAATTTTGTAGTTCACATCGGCATCGAGTAAAGCACGACGCACATCTTTTAATGTTTCTGCTACATTAATTTCAGAGATTTTCCCCTGACCCTTTAAGAGCTTAAATGATTTTTCTAGTCTGTCGGTTAAATTATCAAACATAGTATTGCACTTTTTTTACACCGTAAAATTAACAAAATAGCTCATTAATCCCAATCTATTACATGCGCTCAGGCACTTCGATACCCAGCAAATTTAATGCATGGGCAATGGTTTCGCCAACTCTGTGGGATAGGGCAAACCGAAATTGTGCCTTAGCTACATTCTCTTCAATCAGGATCGGGTGCTCCTGATAAAACTGATTGTACTCTTTGGCCAACTCATACACATAATTGGCAATAACTGCCGGACTGTATTCATTGGCCGCTTCGGATAATGCTTGGGTATACTGATAGAGGTTTTTCACTACTCGCAACTCTTTTTCGGCAAGATCGACAGGTATCAGTTCATAATTAATTGTCAATCCTTTCTCCAACCCTTTTCGCTTTAACGACTGCACTCGCGCATAGGTATATTGAATAAACGGTCCGGTGTTCCCATTAAAATCGATAGACTCTTTCGGATTAAAGGTCATATTTTTCTTTGGATCCACCTTAAGAATAAAGTACTTCAGGGCACCCAGTCCAATCTTCCGAAAGATCTCATCTTTTTCTGCCTTGGAATAACCCTCCAGTTTCCCCAACTCCTCCGACATTTCGCGAGCTGTTTGAATCATTCCATCAATCAGATCATCGGCATCTACCACGGTTCCTTCTCTCGATTTCATTTTCCCTTCGGGTAACTCAACCATACCATAAGAGAGGTGATATATATTATTGGCCCATTGGAAGCCTAATTTACTCATAAGCAGCCGAAGCACCTGGAAATGGTAGTTTTGTTCATTTCCCACCACATATACCATCTTATTAGCTTGGTACTCATCCATCCGCTGACGAGCAGTTCCAATATCCTGGGTCATATAGACTGAAGTGCCATCTTTACGCAAAAGAAGTTTTTCATCCAATCCGTCCTTGGTAAGATCAGCCCATATGGAGCCATCCTCCCGGGTATAGAAAACACCCTTCTCAACCCCTTCCAATACTGATGATTTCCCGAGCTTGTAGGTTTGCGATTCATAATAGATCTTATCGAAATCTACACCCATTCGTCGATAAGTTTCATCAAATCCGGCAAGTACCCAGTCATTCATTTTACGCCAAAGCGCCACAATTTCCTGGTCACCGGCCTCCCATTTCTTTAGCATCTCCTGTGCGTCTAAAATCAGGGGTGCATTCCGCTTGGCCTCTTCTTCAGTGGCTCCCTCGGCCATTAAGCTTTTCACCTGTTCTTTATAAGCCTTATCAAACTTCACGTAAAACTCACCCACAAGGTGATCGCCTTTAATACCAGCCTTCTCCGGAGTAATGCCTTCGCCCCAAAGCTGCCATGCAAGCATCGATTTGCAAATATGAATACCCCTATCGTTTACCAGATTTACCTTTACCGGTTCATGCCCCGCAGCTTCAACTACTTGAGCCACCGAAAAACCCAATAAATTGTTCCGAATATGCCCAAGGTGAAGTGGCTTATTGGTATTGGGCGATGAATATTCAATCATCACCTTTAGGGACTTATCTATTTGTGGTTTCCACCACATGTCATCAGCAAAGGTGGCAGCAAAGAATTCAAGCCAGAAATTGTGGGATAATGTAAGATTCAGAAACCCTTTTAGAACATTATAATCGGTGATTATAGCAAGATCTGTAATCAGAAACTCACCAATTTCAGCAGCGGTTTCTTCCGGTTTCTTTTTTGAGAGCCGAAGAAAAGGAAAAACCACCAACGTATAGTCGCCGGAAAAATCTTTTCGCGTAGGCTGTATTTGTACTTGTTTTATATCGGGCTCTTGGCCGTAAAGTTCTGATATGGCCTTTATAACGGCACTTTTCAATTGTTCTTCCACTGTCATTGACGCACTATTTTAGCTATCGAAAGTTCTATTTTTGGCGCACAAAGATAAGGATTCCTACCGAATAGATAAAACAATAGAAAGAAAAGGCACTGGATTACCTTGTGATATGAAGAGATTTAGACACGAAAAATGGGGTGACTATAGAAGCCACCCCATTCACTCAATAGACTAAAATCGTTAAATGGTCCAGAAATTATTTTCAAACATCCAATCCTGCACGCCTACGGTTTCCATTATAGTTTGTGCAATAGATGTATTGGCATCAATCTCCCAATAATAAGAATCTAACATCCACTCTTCAACAGACATTTCCTGCTGAGGCATAGTATCAACCTTTAGGGTATTACCCATGGTGAACATCCAAGGCTCCAGAGGCATCTCTTCTGTAAGAGTCCCCTCTTCCTTTGCACCGATAGTCCAAAAATCCACATTCATCATCCAGGTTGCAATGTCAATAGACTGTCCTGACTCTTCAGTTGCCAATTCGACAACGGCCTGGCTGCAAACCACGCAAGCTTTCTCCTGGGTTGTAGCTATTGCCTTTCCTGGCAATGAAATCCACATAAATGCCACAATAGAAAACATAACCAATGTTTTGCTGAGGGTTCGTTTCATTTGATATACTGCGTTCATAGCTTTATTGTTTTGTTGTTTGTGTTATAATTTACCTGTAAGACAATCTTATTTAGAAAAAGTTTAAATAAGAGGGCTTTCTTTATTTTTTTTGCCTCTTTACAAAAAACCTTCTATATTGGCGCTGTTTTTACAACTATCCACCCTCTCTAAAAGCGGTGCAAAGGTAGTTATTATTTGCGCACAACAAACACTAAGTTGATTAATTTTAATTAATCGATGATGAATGTCATCTATCCCTTGATTATCACTTCAAACAGGTAGCAAAATAATGCACATCAAGCATCCAGGCTTCCAATTCTATACACTCGTTTTCCAACTGCAGGCAAAATTCCCAATAGCTTCTAGCAAACATCCAATCCGCCATCAAGGAGGTATCTTCCCAAACATGCGCTAAATCATCTTCAAGAACCCAAAAGGCTGTATCAAACATCCAGTCATCTAATCCATTGTTCTTTTGAGTCATCAACATGCGCTCCTCATTACGAATTACCTGAAACCTTCGTATAAGCTCCTGGTCAGAGAGTTGGGAAGATTCATCGAGATATTTGCTTTTTTCCATCCAATTATTTGCCTCTTGGAATTGCATTATCTCTTGCTCTAACGCCTTCTGCTCCATTTGAAACATTTGCTCAATTTCCGATTTTATCTGTTGTGAAGAAACCCCTAACCATCCCATGGTTTGCGATTGAGCATTTGGTAAATTAAGACCAGCAAGGACAATAACGATTGTAATTACCTTTTTCATACCTTAAAAATTACCCATTATTACTCTATTTTCAATTATGACGATTATGTCCTCAGAGTTGTTATAATAGAAAGTCATCTCAAAGACGATTATTTTGACCGATTGCTGGTTATGTCATGTTAAATATCCTTAATTCTGCAGGAATAACCTACAAAGAAAATAGCCGTTACAATTATCTTTTACATGCGCTTGTTTATAGAACTCCTATTACGCTATTTTCAATTACGACGATTATATCCTTAGAAACGTTACAGTAAGGGGGCACCTGAATCACCTTATAAACGATCTTTTTAGCCGATTTGGCTATTTCATGCTCCTATTCTAATTCGTAAAGAGCAAAGTGCATCTCTCAACTGCTAATTCGAGTGTCTCCTATGAGATTTGCAAAACCCGAATAGCTTTATAACAATAACCGGAATGTCATTTTTACGGGATAACCTATTCAATTAGTATTTTTGTTGGTAAGCTCAATCCAATTAACAGGCAGTGTAATGGGAGGATTTTCGTGTTTCCGTCCTTATACATAAAACCAGCTGAACCATTAGCTTATCAAGCTGTTCCTTATCAAGAGTTAACAATAGAAGCGGGCAATGAGGGCAGCACAGATTAAAATGCTCAGAAAAAATTATACATTTGTTACTTAGAAAATGAAAATTTTACCATTATGCTAAAGAAAATATCGTTTACCATTCTTATCTCCGTTATAGGCCTAAATTTACTGCTGGCGCAGGGCACCAACATCCAATTTAAGATTGAAGGCATGCCCGAAGGCAAACAGGAAGTTATTTTGGCTCATTATTATGGCGACAAACAATACATCGACGACACCATTCGCATAGATGTTGCCGGAAGAGGAGCTATTCAGGCTGACACATTGCTGCCCCAGGGTATATATATGGTTGTACTGGAACAAAGCAATTATTTTGAGCTTTTGATCGGGCAGGATCAACAATTTTCCTTCACTACCGATGCTACCGATTTTATAGGCACAACAAAGTTTAAAGGGGCACCTGTTAATACGGGGTTTCAAGAGTACCAGCGATTTATGCTAAAACAGAATAAACAAAACATGGAACTCCGACAACGTATGCAGCAAGTAGGCGATAACGCCGACAGCCTAAAAATCATTCAAGCTAAGCTTTCGATACTGGACGAAGAGGTAAAGCAAAAATGGCAGCAGCTGCAAAAGGAATACCCCAACAGCATGCTGAGTGTCCTCATTAATGGAATGAAAAATCCGGAAATACCTGAATTTGAAATTGATTCAGATGTCGAGAACAAGGACTCAGCCCGCTGGTTCCAAAGTTATAACTACAACAAGCTTCATTATTGGGACAATATTGATTTTAGTGATGAACGTTTGCTCTACACACCCATATTTCATCGACGGTTAAATCATTACTTCGCCAATATCTTACGGCCCAACCCCGATACAGTTATCACCTATATTGATAAAACCCTGGCCCAAACAAAGGGCAACGAACAGATGTTCCGGTACATGTTGCAATTTTTTATTAACCACTTCCAGGGAACTAAAATCATGGGCATGGATAAAGTATTTGTGCACCTGGCAGAGAACTACTACCTTACTGAAAAGGTGGATTGGATTTCTGAGGATACCCGCGAAGAAATTCGTGAGCGCATGCTTCTGACAAAGCCTAATCTGATTGGAAATATTGCTCCCGATTTAAAGTTGCCCAATAGTTTTGGCGAATATGAAAGGCTTCACGACATCACAGCTGAAGCTATCCTTGTCTATTTTTGGGAGCCCGAATGCGGACATTGTAAAAAGGCTACGCCGGTAATTAAAGAAGCCTATGAAAAGTTTCGTGATGCAGGATTTGAAGTTTTTGCTGTTTACACACAAAGTGATAAAGAACGTTGGATAAAGTACATCCACGACAACAACATCGAATGGATAAATGTATTTGATCCCTATTATACCTCTAATTTCCGAGGATACTACAACGTACGATCCACGCCTTTGCTTTATTTGCTGGATAAAAATAAAAAAATAATTGCCAAACAATTCGCAGCTAAAGATATAGAGGCAATATTACAACAGGAAATCGGGTTAGAATCTCAACAATAATTCAACTATTCCCCAACGGAGGCCTTTTATGGCCTCCGTTTTCATATAGTTAAGGATTGCCATTGTATGCAATTAACCACAAATCCATATCCCAAAGATCCCCATTTTACTCCCAATAAAAGTTGGCAGGTGCTGGAATCTGCCGGAAATTTGTGGTGGGTACAACTCAAAGCTTTTCCGTTTGTTATAATCAATATGGCCATTATCGGTGCCCTTTTTATCCTCTTCCGCATGCACTTTGTTCTTGATTTCCACACGCTGCTTTGGTCATTTCTGATATTCATTCCTCTGCATGAGTTGCTTCATGCCTTAACATTCCCGGCTCCTTTAAGTTCATCACACATATATGTCGGCTTTTCGTTTAAAAACGTTGTTCCCTTCGCAGCCTTTACGGGCATCATGACTAAGCGACAAGCCGTTTGGAACCTGATGGCTCCATTTGTAATTGTTACCATCACTGGGTTTCTTATCATCGGAGTATTTGGCGAACAATCATTGGTCAAGCACATCATCCTCTTCAATGCCATGGCAGCCTGTGTGGATAGCATGGATGCCTGGAAAATCGTAAGACGTTTACCCAAAGACGCCCGAATCAAAACTTCCGAAGATTACACCTACTGGCACTCCTCATCCACTATCTAGAAACCGATATCTCAATAAGGTTGAAGGGTTGAAGAGTTTAAAAGCTTATTAGCCCCTATAACCTACGTCTCTTTCCTATTTATTCGTTATCTTCGTTTGCATAAGCCCCGAAAATATGGAATTTGAATTACTGCATTTTTTGGATTTTCTTACCTATGGAGCACTTGGAATAGCTTTGGCATTAGCTATTTTAGCTTATCGTCTATTATCTAAAGAACAGGACAGAGAAGCAATACGCCCCCCCATATTACGTGCCATAAAAGGGTATTTAGTTTTTGCCCTGCTATTATCTGTTTTTTTTGGCACAACGGACTATTTTACAACTCCAGAAACAAGTAATTACTCAAATCAACAAATTGAAAATCTATGGCAACAACATTTTTCTAGTCATAAGGATACTACAATGGACCAAAAAGTTCAGCGGTTATATAATGCTCTAGCGACTCATAATACCCGCATCTCGCTCGAAAGCGAAAACCGTCGTTTACACCAACAGCTGGCAAGATGCAGTAAAGAGTTATCCGAACTGAACAAAGGCTTTTATCCGAACATTACCAAGTTACGTAAAGCTATTGACCGCGATCCTGATGGCTGGATCAATACCACCTTTAAACCGGAGGAGAAAAAAGAGCTCTATAATTTATTGGATCAGATATTCATTTCACTTGGAGAATATAATACATATGCAAATTCCAATAAGCAGGTTATTACCAGATGGAAGAAGATAAAAACCAGATGGAGTGATCGGGACACACATTACATCTTTCGTTCCGATATCGCTGAATTGGTACGTATCTACATTAACCGCTTCCACCCTTTGGAATAGAGAAAAACTCTCGTTAAGAATAAAGCTTACCCTGCTACCTCCTTCTTTTTAACTCCTCAAATGAGGAAAAACTATAGGATTCTAATAAAAATATGGGAACAATTCCGCAAAAGCTGTGTTAATTATACAGATATGACAGCAGAAAACCCACGACATCACCCATTGGCACCCATATGACAACCCTTTGCTATTGATCTGCAGGCAGCATACAATAAAAACTGCGAAAGATCTATGTCCCAATAACTACTATTGCCTTTCAGGCATAATCAACAAAATTAGCTTTAAGTTATATGAAAAAGGAACCTGCAAAGAAGCCGCTAATCTTATTCAAATACGGCGGAAACGCAATGAGCAATGAACAATTGCAACGTGATGTACTAAAAAACATTGGTTCATTGACCAACCAAGGCTTTCGGGTAGTGATAGTGCACGGAGGCGGCCCTTTTATTAAAGAGGCCCTGGAAGAAGCCAAAATAGAATCGGAATTTATCGATGGTCAGCGAAAAACCACAAAGAAAGCCTTTGAATATGTAGAAATGACCCTTAGGGGAAAAGTAAACAGCATTCTTGTACGCTTGCTCAATGTAGAAGGCTACAAAGCCGTGGGCCTTTCTGGGCAGGACGGAAGCTTTGTAAAAGCGAACAAGCGATTGCACGAAACCCTTGTGGACAACAAACGAGTTCCTGTGGATTTGGGGCAGGTTGGCAATATTGTTTCGGTGGATCCCACCTTGCTGGAGCTTTTACTTGATAATGATTACCTTCCGGTTGTATCCTGTATTGCCAGCGACGAAAATGGGGAGGGCTTCAACATCAATGGCGACTTGTTTGCCGGACACCTGGCAGGTGCATTAAACGTGGATAAATATATTGTCTTAACCGATGTTGATGGTTTAATGGAAAACAAGGATAATCCTGATAGCCTAATACATAGTCTCACGTTAGCTGAAACACAGAAACTTATTGATAAAGAAGTAATACAAGGAGGCATGATTCCAAAAATTGAGGCCTGTGAAGTGGCATTGATGGAGGGAGCCAAATCAGCTTACATTCTAAACGGAACTAAACCCGAGCTACTCACAAAGTTAACCGATAACACCTTTATAGGAACCCACATAAAGAAACACTAAACAGAAGAACAATGAAAGAGAGAACGAATCAACACTTTCAGGATCTTGACAAAAAACACTATTTGCAAACTTTCAGACGGTTCCCCATAACCTTGGAACGAGGACAAGGAACACGTGTATGGGACGTTGAGCAGAATGAATACCTTGATGCCCTGGGTGGAATTGCGGTTTCCAGCTTAGGACATGCCCATCCGGCATTGGTTCAGGCAATTCATGAACAAGCCGGAAAGTTATTGCATATCTCCAACTTTTACCTTAGCGAGCCACAAGCGCTATTGGCTAAGAAATTAACCGAACTTTCGGGCCTTGAACGTGTATTTTTCTCCAACAGTGGGGCCGAATCCGTAGAAGGAGCTTTGAAAATTGCACGTAAATATGCCCACAGCAAAGGACGTGGAGGCAAAGTCATCTCTTTTGAAGGTTCTTTTCATGGCCGTACCCTGGCAACCATAGCTACAGGCAAGAAACAGATGCAGGAAGGGTTTGAGCCCATCCCCGAAGGATTTCAACAGATACCCATGAATATGGAAGCTGTGCGTGAAGCTGCAGGAAAAGAGACGGCAGCCTTCATAATTGAACCTATTCAGGGTGAAGGCGGTGTAAATGTAGTACCGGAGGACTTTATGCACGAACTGCATAACTTTTGTCGTCAGGAAGATATTTTGCTGATTTTTGATGAGATACAATGCGGCATGGGCCGAACCGGAAAGCTATTTGCCAAAGATCATTTTGACATTCAGCCGGATATTATTACCCTTGCAAAAGCCTTAGGAGGAGGGGTCCCTATTGGCGCTATTCTTTCCAATCAAAAAACGAGTGCCGCCATCAATTTCGGCGATCACGGAACTACTTTTGGTGGCAACCCTTTGGCATGCGCTGCAGCACTAGCCGTTTTAGACACCCTGGAAAAGGAAAACTTGATACAGCAGACCCACGAAAAAGGAGAATGGCTTATGCAGCAATTACGAGCCCTAAATTCACCCCACATAAAAGAGGTGCGGGGCAAAGGATTGATGATTGGTGTAGCCTTCGATCAAGA
>JAWOEH010000030.1:0-7946 GCA_046482855.1 Bacteroidales bacterium
AAAAACCTCATAATGAGAAATATAAATATTGATACAACCTATTTTAACATAAGAAACCCAGGAAACTATTGTAAGGTTGAAAGTTTTTGCGTTTCTTTGCCACTCATATTTTACGATTATGCAAAAAGATCTATTAAGCTCATTAAGTTCTCTGCTACATCAGTCCGATGTGATGGAGATCATTACACAAACAGCCACTGAGTTGGGGGCGCTTTTACATCTCCCTAAAAAGACTCTTTTGGTAAAAGAGGGAGAGCGATTATCGCATTTGTACCTGCTGAAGGAGGGTGCCGTAAAAACTTATTACCATCATGAGGGCAGCGTGGTGGTGACTGGCTTTACTTTTGAGCGGGAACCCATTCCTATTCGGTTTGCCGACAAGGAAATGCAAACTTCGGCCGAAACGGTGGAGGTAATTGAGGACGTTGCTGTTTTGAAATTGCCCTACGCACAAATTGTGGAGAAGGTAGTGACGGATCATAAAATTAGTTTAATGGCTCTTGCGGCAGTAAATCATTTTTTATTGTTGGCGCAAACCCGTATCGATTCGTTTCAGGCGAAAAATGCCAAAGAGCGTTATTTGCATCTGATGAATACGCGTCCGCAGTTGCTTAACCGGGTGAAATTGGCTGATATCGCCTCTTACCTGGGTATTTCGCAAGTATCGTTAAGTAGAATACGTGCACAAATATAGTTTTTAACATTTGTATAAGGGAAATGGGTTTAAAGCGCGGAATTTTGACATTCCTTTTTGTAGGACAAAATTTTTGATTTATGCAGCTTTATTCGCCCTCCTTTACAAGTACACGAGCGTTGTCATTTTCCCTTTTTTACCATCGGGGGGGAAATGATAGGATAAAAAGGATAATTATGAATGAGGAGCTAAAAGAATTACTTGAACAGGCAGCCGAATTATATTATAAATATGGAATTCGTTCGGTTACCATGGATGACATTGCCCGAAAGATGGGCATGTCTAAAAAAACGTTGTACCAGTATGTAGTCAATAAGGAGGATCTTGTACAAAAAGTGGCCGATCATGTCGTGGACTGTGCCGGAGAATTTTTAACCGATCTGAAAAAACAACAATTATCTGCTTTGGATGAAATGGTATATGTACACCAGTTTGTTATTTCCGGTATAAAAGAGGAGAACCCCAATGTGGAGTTCGATTTGCAAAAATACTATCCCAAGCTTTATAAACATGTTGTGTCGGTACGTCGTGAGCGCATGTACGATTTTTTGGTACAAAATATGGAGAAGGGCATGAAGGAAAAAGTATATCGCGATGATTTGGATACTGACATTGTTGCGCGTCTATTCATTGCCCGCGTAGATACTTTTATGCACAATGACATGTTTTCTTTTGAGGAGGTAATTTCCGAACAATTCTTTAATCAGGTATTTAGTTACCACACACACGCCTTATGCAATAGCAAAGGATTAGCATATTATGAACAGAAAATTAAAGATAACAATGAGAAGGATTAGACTGAAATGGCTGGGAGTATTTGTTTTTGTAGGCCTATTGCCATTTATGGGCAGGTGTCAGGAAGCGAAGGATACCACTTTGCGGCTTAGCCTGGAGGAGGCGCAGGCTTACGCACTTGAGCACAGTACGGATATACGCAATGCGCATCTGGATGTGTTGAAAGCCAAAAAGCAGGTGTGGGAAGTTACGGCTTCCGGTTTGCCGCAACTTTCGGCCAAGGGATCTTACCAATACATTCCCGATCCCAGTGAAATACAAATTCCTACCCGTATTATGCAGATGCTGGATCCCAGCATTCCGGATAATGCGCCCCCTCAAAGCATCTCCTTTGTGAAAGAGGAAGATATGAAGGTGGACTTTACCGTGTCGCAGCTCATCTTTAGCGGAAGCTATATTGTTGGTTTGCAATCGTCCAAAGTGTACAAAAGCCTCACGCAAAAACAGCTGGAGCTTACCCGTCAGGAAGTGAAGGCCACCATTGCCAATTCCTATTACATGGTTTTGGTTGCAAAGGCCAATAGGACTACACTTAGCGGGTTACAGGAAAACCTTAAGCAAACGCTCTATGAGATGGAGCAGATGCATGCCGAAGGGTTTATTGAGGATACCGATGTGGATCAGATTTCCCTTACACTGCACGATCTTACCTCGGCCATAAACACCCTGGAGAATCAGATTGATGTGGGACACAAGATGTTAAAATACCAATTGGGCCTGAAGTTGACCGATGAGGTGATACTTACCGATAAATTAACCTCGTTATTGGAAGATCAGCAATTTGCTGATGCAACAGAAGGGGGCTTTACGGTTGGCGAAAATATAAACTATCAGTTGTTGGAGACCCAGGAGAAGCTAACTGCCCTGCAGCTGAAAAATGAAAAGTACAGCTTTTTACCTACAGCCGCAGCATTTGCTAACTATACCGAGATTTTGAAAGAAGATGAATTTGCCGATCAGATGGTGCCAACCACTGTGATAGGTATTAGTGTGGAGCTGCCCATTTTTACCAGCGGACAACGTATGGCCAAACTGGCACAGGCAAAAATTGAACTGGACAAGGTGCAGAATAACCTGCAGGACGCGGAAAAGGGCTTAACAGTGCAATACCTGAATGCCCGCAGCGAGTACATTACTGCCGTAGAAAATTACGAAAATAAGGAGCGTAGCCGCAATTTGGCGCAACGCATTTATGATAAAACCCTGGAAAAATATCGCGAGGGTGTAGCCTCAAGCCTGGATCTTACCCAAACACAAAATCAGTATTTGCAGGCCGAGAGCAACTACTATCAGGCGGCTTTGTCCATGATGTCGGCAAAAATTGCTCTGGAGAAGATTTTAACAGAAGCGTAATTACATAAAATACAAACCGAAAAGATCGAAAAAAATTGGGACCGATGAAAAAATATATTGTTTTTGCTTTAGGTGTAGCACTGCTGGCAGGATGCAGCAGCGATAAACAGAGCCGATTAGAGGCCTTGCTGAAGGAACGCTCCGAGTTAGATAAGGAGATTGCCACCTTACAAACCGAATTGAATGAGACCAATGGCCATGAGGCGAAAAAACCTACGTCCGTTAAAGTAAACACGCTGAAACCCGAGGTTTTTCAGCACTTTATTGAGGCGCAAGGAATGGTGGAATCCGATAATAATGTCTTTATCCCCGGTCAGGCTGGCGGTATTGTAAAGCGTATTTATGTAGAGGAAGGCGACCGTGTGGAAAAAGGACAGGTACTGGCACAAATTGATGACGAGATTTTACGCAAAAATCGGGAGGAGTTGCTTACCGGGCTGGAATTGGCTACTACCGTGTACGAACGCCAAAAACGCCTGTGGGACAAGAAGATAGGCAGTGAAATACAGTTTTTGGAGGCCAAAAATACCAAAGAATCGCTGGAAAACAAGTTGGCTGCACTGAACGAACAGTTGGAGTTGTATAAAATTGTGACACCCATTGCCGGGGTAGTAGATGCAATTACCCTGAAAGAGGGCGAGATGGCGGCCGCCGGATTTGGTGCTGTACGCGTGGTGCAACCCGGAAAATTGAAAATTGCTGCCTCGCTTTCCGAATCGTATGCCGGCAATGTGCAGGTGAACGATACGGTGAAGGTAAAATTCCCTTCGGCCAACAAGGAATCTTTCCATCGCATTAGCTCCATTTCGCAGGTGATTGATCCCAATAGCCGAACTTTCGATTTCGAAATTCGTTTGCCCGGGCAAATGGAAGCAGTAAAACCCAACATGATGGCTGTTCTTACCATTAATGATTATACACGTAACGATGCCCTTACGGTTCCATTGAATGTGGTGCAGAAAGAGAGCGACAGCCAATACTTATTTGTGGCTGTAGAAAAGGAGGGTGAGTGGATAGCCGAGCGTCGTACGGTAACCACCGGTAAGTACTACAACAACCGGGTGGAGATTCTATCCGGCTTAGATGCCGGCGATAAGGTAATTATTACCGGATACGGGGATTTAGGAAGTGGACAAAAAGTGGCTGTTAAAGAATAAGGCACGGCTGGGAGCGCTATTTACGACTGACCGGAATAGTTTCTTACCTGCCTTTTTGAAAAACGAAGATACAAATGAAAGAACGTAAATTTAAACTGACGGAATACGCAGTAGATAATCAGATAACCATCTACATATTAACTGCTGTGCTGATTATCGCCGGGATTTTCGCTTACCAGGCAACACCAAAAGAGCAATTTCCCGAGGTAACCTTTCCTTTCTATAATGTTACCACCATCTATCCCGGTACTTCGCCCGAGGATATCGAAAACCTGGTGACCAAACCCATCGAGAAAAAGCTCAAGGGCGTGGATGGGATCAAAACCATCGAAAGTAAATCCTTGCAGGATGTCTCCACTATATTCATTGAGTTTGAGACAAATGTACCGGAGCAGAAGGCTTCTAATGACGTAAAAGACGCAGTGGATGAAGCGAAGAGTGATCTTCCCGATGGCATATTAAACGATCCGGAAGTAATGGAGATTAATGTATCGGAAATACCCATCCTCTACATCAACCTTTCGGGCGATCTCTCCTTACCCAAGATTAAAGGATATGCGGAAGATCTGCAGGACGAAATTGAAGGATTGCAAGAGGTGAGTCGTGCCGATATTGTGGGAGCCTTGGAACGTGAGGTACAGATAAAGGTGGACATGCACAAGATGCAGTCGGCCGGCATTACCTTCAGCCAGATTGCCGAGCGTGTGGCACAGGAGAACATGACCATTTCGGGTGGCGAGGTACAGGTAGATGATATGAACCGAAACATGCGCGTTGTGGGCGAATTCGACGACCCTGTGAACGTGAAGAATATCCTGTTGAAGGACGGTGTGTACCTGAAAGATATTGCCGATGTGGTGGACGGGTTTGCCGACAGGGAAAATTACGCGCGCCTGAAAGGCCAGGATGTGATTACCCTGAATGTTATCAAGAAATCGGGACAGAACCTGATTAATGCCGTGGATAAGATCAAGGTGATTTTGGAAGATTTTCAGGAAGGCGAGGCACCCGATAACCTGGAGATTACCACCACCGGCGATCAGAGTACCATGACGCGAAACAGTGTGAGTGATTTGTTTAATACCATCATCCTTGGTTTTTTGGTGGTAGTAATTGTGCTCATGTTTTTTATGGGTGTGGACAATGCCGCCTTTGTAGGCGTTGCCATTCCGCTATCCATGCTGCTGGCCTTTATTGTATTGCCTGTTATCGATTTCACCATGAACATGGTGGTGTTGATGTCCTTTATTTTGGTATTGGGAATTGTGGTGGATAACTCCATTGTGGTGGTGGAGAATATTTACCGGCACTTTATGCACACACCCAATTTGTCCATTCAGAGGGCTTCCAAGATAGGTGTTGCCGAGGTGGCCGGGCCGGTATTCTCCGGTACCTTAACCACTATGGCGCCCTTTATTCCGCTGGCTTTTTGGCCCGGAATCATGGGGAAATTCATGATGTACATACCTATTACGCTTATCATTACCCTCTCGGCCTCTATGATTGTTGCCTATACCATGAACCCGGTTTTTGCCGTATCGTTTATGAAGTACAGACCTATTGGTGAGAAAGATCCGGTAAATAAGCGCAAATTGCTATTCTGGACGCTGGGCGTAATTTTGGCAGCCGCCATCTTCTATTTTGCGGGTGTTATTTTTATGGGCAACTTGCTGATTTTTGGTTTGTTGGTATACTACCTGGTACAGTTTGTACTAAAGGGAGCCATTAAAAGTTTTCAGCACCGGGTGCTGCCAAAAATGAAAAATGCTTATCGGAGCACGCTCCACTTTTTATTGCATGGCTATCGGCCTTATATAACCCTGGCTGGTACCCTGTTTTTGCTGGTGTTTACCTTCTGGCTCATGGGCGTGGCAGGACCAAAAGTCATCATGTTTCCCCCCAACGAACCCAGTGATATCTATGTGTACTTAACGATGCCTGAAGGCACCCGCATTGAAAAGACCAATGAGGTGGTAAAAGAGCTGGAGCAGCAGGTGTTTGAAATTGTGGGCACGGATAACGCCGATGTGGAGTCGATCATTACCAATGTGGCCGAAAATGCCGGAGAGGACATTTTCGACCGGGCAACTTTGCCCCACCTGGCAAAAATTACCGTATCGTTTGTGGAGTATAAATACCGCACCGGACCTTCTACCTCTACGTACCTGAATGAGTTGCGCGATAAGCTTAAGGGAATGGCAGGTGCCGAGATTGTGGTTGGGCAGAACGAAAACGGCCCCCCAACAGGAAAACCTATTAATATTGAAATTAGCGGCGACGAGTATACCACCCTTATCGATCTTGAAGAGCGCCTGTTTGATTATATTAAAACGCTTAATATTCAAGGTATCGAGGAGCTGAAATCGGATCTTAGTATCTCCAAACCCGAAATTGAGGTGCAGATTGACAGAGCCAAGGCCAACAAATACGGCATTACTACTGCCTACATTGGCAGTACTTTACGCACGGCCATTTATGGTTCCGAGGTGAGTACCTTCCGTGAGGGCGACGATGAGTACAGCATTCAGCTGCGTTTAGACGATGGCTACCGGTACGATTTGGCCTCGCTGATGAACATGAGGCTCATGGTGCCCGGCGGACCCAAGGGGGTGCGTATGATCCCCATATCGGCAGTGGCCGACATTAGCTTTACCACCAGCTATGGCGGTATCATTCACAAGGATAACGACCGCGTAATTACGCTGGCATCCAACGTGCTGGAAGGCTACAACGCCAACGAAATTGTAAATCGGTTGAGAAACGAAGTGGTGAAGCTCGATATCCCGGATGGCTATAGCATTGAATTTACCGGCGAACAGGAAGAACAGGAAGAATCGGGACAATTTTTGGTATTTGCTTTCATTGCCGCCTTTTTGCTCATCTTCATAATCTTGGTGATGCAGTTCAATTCGCTGAGTAAGCCATTGATTATTTTGTGTCAGGTAATTTTTAGTACCATTGGTGTGTTGTTGGGCTTTATCATCTTTGGCCTGGACTTCTCGGTGATTCTCACCGGCATGGGCATTATTGCTGTGGCAGGAATTGTGGTAAAAAATGCCATCATCCTTATCGACTACAGCGACTTGCTGATTGAGCGGGGCGGGCGCATTCGCGAAAACATTGTGGAAGCCGGAACCACCCGTTTAACACCGGTGTTGTTGACAGCCGCTTCTACCATTTTTGGTCTGTTGCCGTTGGCTATCGGGATGAATATCAACTTTGTAACACTCTTTACGGAGTTCGATCCGGCCATCTTCTTTGGCGGCGACAATTCCGTATTCTGGGGCCCTCTGGCCTGGACCATCATCTTTGGCCTTGCCTTTGCTACTTTCCTTACGCTGGTGGTAGTGCCCTCGATGTACTTTATTGTAAAAGAACGAGGGGTAAAAGGGCAACGAAAACGTTCATTGAAAGCTTCTTCATAATGCTCTATAGGGGTGTCGGCACTTTTAAGCAAATATTCGCAATTATTCGCATAAAGTTCCCAACGTCGGCACCCCATTTTTTTGTTCAACACAGTAAGCAGCAGGAGACTTGGAGACTGGGTGACTGGGAGACTGGGTGACTTGGAGACAGGGTGACTGGGAGAATAGAAGACTGGGAGACATGGAGACTTGGAGACTTGGTGACTTGGAGACAGGGAGGCGAAGAGATGACTCGTTCGGCAGCGGTAATTCGGAAAATTGTAACCGTTGCAAATCCTATGAGATTAGCCCCTGTCTGCAGCTAGGCAGTCCTGCCTCCGGTAGGCAGACCTACC
The DNA here is from genome assembly GCA_046482855.1 of Bacteroidales bacterium. Classification (GTDB taxonomy): domain Bacteria; phylum Bacteroidota; class Bacteroidia; order Bacteroidales; family UBA12077; genus CAYVSF01. Next base: position 7,760 of record JAWOEH010000030.1, read on the forward strand.
TTCAGCAGACAGGATGGCAAATGCAGCCTATTGCAAAGTGATGTCCCCCTATGAGGGGGAGTAAGGGGGTGGAAACGTGAAGCCTGGAATGCGGGCCGCCGGGTAAGCGCGGCGGCACGGACCACGCAATGGCCTACCTCGAAAACGCGCTCAATCTCGACGACCTGCACGACCAATGGCCCCAACC
>JAWOEH010000036.1:0-10507 GCA_046482855.1 Bacteroidales bacterium
TAAAGCTGGCAAAGGTATTGCTACAAAAGCACCAGAAACCCACACTGTTTCTGCTGGATGAACCCACAACCGGGCTCCACCTGAAAGATATTGAACAACTTATTGAGGTGTTTTCTTCTGTACTTAAGCAAGGGCATACCCTGTATATTATCGAGCATCACCCGGCACTTGTGCAGTTGGCACATCAGGTGGTAACACTGGGCCCTGCAGGCGGCGATGCGGGAGGATATCTGCTATAAAAGCAGGCTGGACAAAACAGCTGGGTAGATGTAAAGAAGGCCGTCTGAAACAGACGGCCTTTTTAATAAAGCTACAGATACTAATCGTATATTTTATTCCGAATAGTTCAGGCTAATACTGATTTTGGTCGGCATCAGTTAAGTATGGATTAGAATCAATTTCTCTCTGTGGAATCTTCCAAACCCAACGTGGGTTTACGGAAGGTCGATCCTGATAAAACCCATCCTGATACAATACCGAAGCAGCACCTGAATTTGTATGGTCTAAAGGATCATCCCAACGAATATGATCATGGAAACTAAAGCCTTCGCCCCACAACTCTACATGTCGCTGGAATTTTATTTGTTCCATTAACAACTCCTGTGTAGTGAAGATGGTTTTGTCGAAAGCAGCATCCCTTGCTTCACCTAATACGGCTAATGCGTCCTGGGCACCGGAAACATCATTCAACATAGCTAAAGCTTCAGCCTCAATAAGGTACATTTCCGATGAACGCATGTAGATAACATCATCGGGATCAATGGTGCCGGGATTACTCTGCAAGAATTTAACTGTCATGTATGGGTGTGTATTATGACCAGAGGTCATACCATACTTTTTGATAATACTGTCCTTTGCTGCCTGAAAGTCTTCCTCATTGTCGTAATTTGGATCCGATTCGTAGCTTCCGCCCTGACCATTAGAGGCGTTAGGATTGGTATTAGGCGCCAATGGCAACCATGCATCTCTACGATAATCGGTAGCCGGAATTTGATTATAAACCTCTTTATTTATAATCTTGGGATTAGCACGGTTCTGTGAACCGTTGAAAGTAGGGCAAACATAGTAAAAATAAGAAGAATAGTAATTGGTTTCTTGATCGATAACTCGACCACCCCACATTACTTCAGATAAATCATAGGTATTAAACCCGGATTTCCAATCTGTCTCATTCAACAAGGGATATCCCTTACGTGCTTCAACAGCAGCAGCTGCGGCCTCAGCCCAATCGCCTTTAGAAAGCGAAATTCGTGCTTTGATTCCATAAGCAGCATTTAAAGAGATATGCGATTTGTTTTTTGCTGATGTAGCATTTTTCAAGTAACCAACAGCCTCGTCAATATCACTTTCAATTTGGTTGTAAACTTCCTGTACAGTAGCTCTAGGTCCACCATCATAAGGAGAACCGGAAGTTAAGCGCAAAGGTACTCCGGGGTCCGTTGCAGGATCACCAATCAAGTATCCTTTAGCATAGGTCATTATCAATTGATGGTAAGCCCATGCACGATATGCATATGCCTGCCCTAGTATGTTATTCATTCGATCGTCAATAACATAATCACCTTCGGTCACTGCGTTGATGATAGAGCTAGAACTATTCACAAAGTGGTAACGTTGATACCAAAAGTTCAGAGTGGTAGTATAATCCTGATTTGTATGTGTATTCCACTGTAAATCAGCGCGCATCCAACCATTAGCAGGAGAAGTGTGAATAATATTCCCCCCCATAGCATCTAGACTTGGTAAAAAGTGACTCTGACCTGAGCGACTAGTAGTTGCATCGGGAAGTAAATTCTGAGCATACATCATTCGATGGAGGCCGTTAAGAACTAACATCATATTATCGGGAGTCGACAAAGCATCTTCTGCTGCAATGGCGTCGGTTGGCGTGGTATCCAGGTAATCTTCGGAGCAACCACCTCCAATGATTAGTACCAGTGCCAACAATACTATATTAAATTTTCGTATCATAATTTTCACTTTTATTATTGAAAAAACTTAAAATGAAACATTCAAACCAGCAGTAATCACACGTGATGGGTTATAATCATCTCCTCCGGGAGTTCCTGCAAGATTATACTGGGGATTCAATCCTTTTCTCTTCGTACTGATGAATAAATTCTCACCTGATACAAATACCTTCAAGTTTGCGATACCCATATTCCGAACAAATTGTTGATCGAAGGTATAGCCGAGTGTCAGATTTCTCAAGGCAAAATAGGAAGCGTCCGTCAGGTAGCGAGTTGACATTGTTTGATTTATGTCGGTATCCCCATTTTCCATTCGTGGGATATTGGTTTCGTCTCCTGGAGCTCTCCATCCGTCTAACAAATCCGGATGAACCGACTCGCCGTAGATCCCCTCATTCATCATTCTGGCATAGCCATAATCCAATACATATCCACCCAAGCTATAAGTAAATAAGAAACTTAAATCAAAACCTTTGTAGGTTAAGGTGTTTTGGATACCTCCAAACACGTCGGGTAAAGTATTTTTATTGGCATACCCTCGTCCGGCATCCTGATAACTGTTTGTTGTGGCATGATTGCCATCGCCATCAAGAACGGGTTCAAAAGTTGAGTTTCCGTTATCATCAACAATTTCCTCATATTGATAATATAAGGCATCACCATTTGCAGGATCTACACCTGCATAATCGTAGATGAAATAATCATAGCGCGAACGTCCCTCTTCCCAACGCTTGGATCCATCAACAAATGGGTCAGGCAAATCGGTAATTTCATTGCTTGCCGTGGAAGCATTCAACGAAAGACTCCATCGCAAATCGGTAGTACGAATAATATTAGCGGTAATATTTACTTCCAACCCCCGGTTTACAATTGAGGCAATGTTGTCAGGTCCCTGGCTTAAACCTACAGACAAAGGAAGGGGCACATTATAGAGCAAATCCGTAGAGTTACGCTCCCAATACTCAACAGAACCTCTGAAAAGATTATTAAAGATACTATAATCAAGAGCCACATCCCAGCTGGATGAAGTTTCCCAAGTTAACTCACTGTTTCCCAGATCAGACCAAAAGATACCAGGATCTCCCGCATTTGGGAACAACGAGTACCGAGGTTGTGAAATATAATAATCACCAAGGTTGTCTTGTCCAACCTGTCCATAAGAAGCCCTAAGCTTTAAGTTATCGAGAAAAGCAACGCTTTGCATAAAAGCCTCCTCGGTAATTCGCCAAGAACCACCAATAGAGTAAAAATTACCCCAACGTACATCTTTATCAAAAACCGACGATCCGTCTCTACGCGCCGAGGCATTGATATAATAGCGATCCTGGAAATTATAGTTCAACCGGGCAAAATAACCTTCGGTTCGCTTATCGGAGCTATAACCATCTAATGAGGTAGCCGTGGCAAAGTTATCAAACTCTTTAATCCCTACAGCTGTTTGGGTATTTTTCATCCCATACATTTCCGAGTAGTGTCGGTCGAAATTCTCGTGCCCCAACGTAACATCCACATTGTGACCACTTTCAAAACGTTTATTATAAGTAAGAATCTGATTAAAGTTGGTTACTGTTCTGCGGAAACGCAATTCGCTATAACGTCCGGCCGGAGCACCGTCACCCACTCGATGATTCTCATATTCTTTATTAATATAGTCATTCACATCAATACCGTAGTTCACTGTGAACTTCAATTCTGGAAGAATCGAGAACTCAGCATAATATCTTGCTCCCAGGTTATTGGTCATACGCTCATCGCTATTCCAGCGTGCTTCTGCAATGGCATGACGGTCGGGGTTGTTAGGACGTCCGGGGATACCATATTCGGGATACCCTCCCCCCAAGTCATATTGCTTTTCGCCTGCTGCATCCAATATATAGTCTCCGGTAGCAGGATCAACAATGTATACGGGATAAACAGAACCCATATTCTTAGCAAAAGAAAACGGATTAGCAATACTAGAACCTCTCGAAAAAGGTCCCTCCTGGTTCGTCATGGCAAGGTTCATATTACCCCCAATTGACAACCAATCGGTTGCATTAAAATCGGCGCTTAAGCGTGTAGTAAATCGATCATATGCACTGGTAACCACATAGCCCTTTTCATCTAAATAAGAAGTCGAAAAATATACATTATAATCTTCACCACTTTTAGCAAGACTCAGGTTATAGTTCTCTCTCTTTCCTTGCTGGGTAAGGGCATCATACCAATCCAAACTCTTTGCAATTACGCTTGCATTAGGATTAAGTTTTCCATCGGGGCCAAGAATATCATTATTCGCAACATTGAACGGATTATAGCCTAAGCGTGATGCAATGGAATTAGCAACTTCCAAAGAAGCAGCACTTTCTGTCATTCCATCATCAATAAGGGCATTCTTATAGGCTTCCCCCATTAACTCGTAATACTCACCGGCACTTGCCTTTTCGTAAAAGGGCACACCAATAGATACTACACCCACACTTGCTGAAGCATTTACCTGAATGCCTTTGGCTTTTTCACCGCTCTTAGTAGTAATCAAAACAACACCATTCGCAGCACGTGAACCATAAAGAGAAGTGGAAGCTGCATCTTTCAGGATAGTCATAGATTCGATGTCCTCAGAGTTCAGGTTCGCAATAGAACCTTCATACTGAATCCCGTCAACGATGTACAAAGGATCGGTTGTTCCATTTAGTGTTCCTACTCCACGGATAACAATTTCGGGAGAAGAGCCCGGCTGCCCGGAAGCTGAAAGAACTTGTACACCAGCAGTGGTTCCTTCTATAGCTCCAAGAGACGACGTCAAAGCTCTATTTTCAAGTTGCTTAGCACCAATCACCTCGGCAGAGCCGGTAAAGGCTTCCTTGGTTGAGGTACCATAAGCCACCACAATTACTTCGTCCATAGAAAGAGAAGCGGACTCCATCACCACATCAATGACGTTTTGACCTCCAACGGTCTTTTCTACCTCCATCATTCCCACAGCAGTAAACACCAAAACTTCTGCATCACTGGGTACCGATAAGGTATACTCACCATCAATATTTGTCGCAGTTCCAAGGGTTTGATTCCCTTTTACAAATACAGAGACACCCGGAATAGGCAAACCATCATCCGCGGATGTTACCGTACCGGTAATCTTTTGTTGTGCAAACACCACCTGTATGCAAGCAAGTGCAAACAAGGTTAAAATCAATTTCTTCATAAGAATCGTTTTAATAAGTATTTAGGTTTTTTGTTCAACCCCAATTGTCGATACAAAAGGCTTACTTCCCCAGCAAGTCCCCCTGGCGCAGACAGCAAAAGAGTTGAGTGGCTAAACTACCGTTTAAAGAAGGGTACTGCAAAAGATATCGACAATCGACAAACAACAGAAGATGAACGACGACAACAAGGCACTAAATAGTCAATAGCGATAACTGTCAAGGGATAAGGGAATAGTAGCATCCACAGGTAAACATCTGCAGGTAAACATCTGCAGGTAAACACGGAGAGTCCCTTTGCAATACTCACTGCTAATTTCACCCCCCCCAAAAAAACCAAAACGCATGCGAAACTCATCAAAACATAGCAAATCTGATCGTTCTTCAGGAATTAATAAGAACATCCATCGATTATACTGGTTCGCTAGCACTTAATTCAGACCCATACTGTATTCAACTAAATTTGCGCCAAAAAAATTGGACCCTAAAAACCTACAAAACACTCCACTTCACTTAAATAGTAAAGATCAGCCAATTAATCAACCTATAGCTGATGCTAAAAATTAAACCAATTCCTTAAAAATTCGTCAAAAAAAAGCTGCCAAAACTGAACCTAAAGTCAACTTGTGCGTATTTAGGATAAAATTATCCGGAATACCTTGGAGAAAAACTTCTGTTGTATGAAAACTAAAATCGCCGTTATAGCTTCTTCCAACGTATGTGAACTCATTAAAACCTATATCTCCAGGATACAGCAATACGAAGTAACCTACTGCAACCCTGACTCATTAGAAGCATTCGTCGATTTAGGCAGCAAACGCTATGATCTGCTTTTTATTGATCCCGATAGCGGCCCCCTGAGAGGATTTGAGCTTTTAGACAGTTTCACCAATAAACCCAATGCAGTAATGGTATCCACAAATGAAAAACATGCTGCAAAAGCTTTCGATTATGAAGTAATCGATTACCTGATCTACCCCTTTTCCTTTCATCGGTTTTTAAAGTCGATACATCGTTTCTCCACGCTCTTTCAAGCCAACCCTCCTAAAGAGAACACGCCCTCTGTAAATGGAATAAAAGTACAAATACGCGCGAACAAAACCCTCTACACTTTTTCAGAAAAAGACATCTATTATGTTGAGAGCATGGGCGATTATATTAAAGTACATACAACCGGAAAAACATACTTATTTAAATACTCACTCCACAAAATAGAGAAACAACTTAACCCCGATAGTTTTATGCGGATACACCGTAGTTATATGGTATCCATCGAGAAAATCGAGGCCATGAACAGCAAGTTCATTACTGTAAACAATAAAGCTCTACCCATAGGACGCACTTATCAGAAGCAAACGAAAGAACGATTACAGTAATTATTTCTGAGAAATTTACTCTTCCCGATTGAAATAGATTTTGTAATAGTGCATGCCCTTTTCTTCGTCGTATCCTTTTTCCATGAATCGTTCAGCCGATTCAGGGTTGTTGAAATTCAGTTTAATCTGAATATGTGTATCCAAGTTTATCTGGTTCTTTATTTTTCGCTTCTGCTCTTTTAGTACTGATTTTGATACTTCAAAACGTTCGGGCCACTCCTCCTCGTTTTCCTGTACATATTTTTTTTGGTAATCCTGGAAGATCTCCTTGGAACCTTCATCGGCAAACAAATCGCTGGCAAACTGTCCGGGATTTAGCTCCTCTTGAGTAGCCATATACCCCATGGCCTGATTCATAAAATTCACCTGTTCCTTTTTTCCTTCATGGGTTTCGATAACCTCTTTGGAAAAATCTTTACACATCGAAATAAAACTCTTGGTCTGGTAATTATGATCCTTCTGGTAAGTTATATTGAGGAAACGTTCTTTCCAATACTCCGAGTCGTACCGGTTTGTATCAACAGAGAATACGTGGTACCCTTCTTCAGCATCGCGATTCATAATAATGCATCCCTTATCGAGTTTTTTTGCGTGAATGCCCTTATCGATCTCCAGCTGAAGCTCCCCAGATTGTTGACGGGCATTAAAAAAAGCCTCTTTTTTTTCCGCTTTAAAGATTCCCAGTGCCTCATGCATTTCATTCTGATACACCACATTGTTAAACTTCACAACAAACACTTCGCCACTCTTAATATGCGGATGTTCGGACTGATCGTAAAGATGCTTAACGATATTGACGGACTCTTCGAGAAAATCATTTGCCTTAAATACATTGCCGGCACACATGTACAGTTCATTCATCGATAGCTGAATGTGATGTTGAAAGCGGTACACTTCAGTCAACTCTTTGAACGGTTTTGTAAAATAAGCTAACAAAAGCGACTGCTCATCTTCTGTCCCATCAAACAACCGGTCCGAGAAATAACAATCGGCTTCATGGTGCTTATTTCCTACTTGGTGAAAAGCAATGGCTTCAACATCTACTGCATTAAAATCAATCATTATCTAAATTTTGAAGCAAAAATACGATTTTTGAAATAAAAAAAAGGATGACTTAATCAGGAGTTAATTTGACTTATTACTCACTATGGTCATCCTTTATGCTGCAAAAATACCCTATACGCTGCTAAACTGTTATTAAACCTATATTTAACTTAAATAAGGTCAAGGTTTTCTTGCATGGCAAACATACAGCATCCAATTGTGGGCAGAAAAAGATATCTACCAACAACAAAACAACGTAGAGCAAGGACCACAAACTACCGTTTAACGGCAATAGCAGTATGCGACCGCCGCAGGGTGTACAAATTCGCACATTTATACCAACACTTATTTATCTAATGGTCCACAACGCCAATCTCTTTCTTCTGCGCCATGGTGCGCAATATCTGCTTCAGGTTTTCCATCTGTTTAAAATCCAACCTACTGAAATCAAATTCCATGCATTGGCCCTGACTATCGAGGACTTCAACTCGATAGGGCTTAAGCGTAATGGACTTCACCAAATGCCAGGGAAGGGTCACGGCACGGCCAAAGAGCTCTCCTTTTATGAAGATCATCTCCTCGTTGATGCGAATGCAGGCATTGCCAAATATGCGATTTACCTGTACACCTGCTCCTTCAAGAGCATGCCAAAGCCCGTTAACCAGCAAGAAGAGAAAAAAGACAATGGCAAACAGAGGCATTGAACCCTCTTTCTGCAGGGTGCCAAAAAGCCAGATAAATGCCAGCAGGAGAGAAATTGCACCAACAATAAATCGAAAAGGATGGGTCCGTTGTTTTGGGGTTAAATCATCGTAAAACTCAAGCATAATGCAAGTATTTTGTTAAATAAGCACTTGATAACCTACCCTTTCCAATTTACAACCTTTTTTTGAAAAATCACAACTTCAATCCGATCTTTCCAAAAAGCAGAAACACTATTATCCGAAGCAATCTAAACAGGTAAACAAGTAGGTGAGAATATTGTAAAAGAATAGAACCCTTTGACGCAAGCTTATGGATACATACGCACAACCCTCCATTTATATTGGAACCCTACGTGTTGATGAACCGATGACCACCCTGACCGATTTGCTGGTAACAGCCGTTTGTTTTTTTGCCTATTTTCGTTTACGTGTCCTTGCTCCAAAAAGCCGAATGCACCAGTACTTGATGTACTATTTCCTGACAATGGGATTAGCTACAGCCCTGGGTGGGCTCATAGGCCATGCATTTTTATACACGCTCTCCTTTAAATGGAAATTGCCGGGCTGGTTGATGAGCATGTTTTCCATTGCCTTACTGGAAAGAGCTTCCATCCTCTATGCCAGACCATTAATTAGCTCAAAGCTGGGCAAGTTCTTTCGTGTTCTGAATATTGTAGAGCTGGCCACATTTGTCATCCTCTCTCTCAGCACCCTGAACTTCTTTTTTGTAGAGGCCCACTCAGCCTATGGCCTGTTAATTGTAGTGGCCGGATTTCATGGCTTTGTCTATTACAAGTTACACACCCGGGGAAGTAAACTATTTTTGACGGCAGTGGGGATCTCAGCCTTGTCGGCACTAATATTCATGAATGAGTGGGGCCTTCATCCCTATTTCAATCATTACGACATCAGTCACTCAATAATGGCTATTGGCGCATATGTCTTCTATCGGGCATCGATACAAACCATCCATGAACATCCGGTTAGGTAAACTGTTCGGGTAGCAAAACAGTGAAGGTCGTGCCCTTGCCTACTTGGCTCTCCACATGAATTTCGCCCCGATGCATTTTAACAAACTCCTTACACACCAGCAGGCCTAATCCGGTTCCTGTTTCGTTTTGCGTTCCTCTGGAAGGAGATAGGTTTTCGGAAGAAAAAAGCGTGTCGCTAACCTCTTCGGACATACCTACACCATTGTCAATCACTTGAAGTTGAATCCACCCGGGCCCATCTTTTGTTCCTCTCAGGCATATGGTTCCTCCTTGTTGTGTAAACTTTAGGGCATTGGAAAGTAAATTACGTATAATGGTGGTTAACATATTTTTATCTCCTTTTAAACCCAATTCATTTTCTATCTCCATACAAACCCGAATGCCTTTCTCTTCAGCCAGGTTTCCAAAAAGTTGTTTATTGGTGTAAAAAAGTTCAGACACCTCCATATATACGGGAAAAACCTGCAAACGCTGGCTTTGACTCCGACTCCACTGCAATAAATTCTCCAGCAGGTTGTACACTTGCTGCGATGAAGAAAGCATCATCCGAATAAACTCTTTACGACGTGTGTCGGTTTGCTTATCGTATTGTAAATAAAAAAGCTGTGCCAGATTCATCATACTCCCCAGGGGCGATCGTAAATCATGCGCAAGGATACTGAAGAACTTGTCCTTTGATGCGTTAGCCTCTTTTAATTGCTCTTCGGAAGCCTTTAGTTTCTCATTAGAGTCCTCTACTGCCTCTTTGGCTTTTTGCAAGTCGGTGGTGAACTGCTGCACCACATTTTCCATTTCGCGCCTTACGAAAAGCTCATTTTCCAATACCGCTTTTCCCTCCAGAAAGGCTTCTTTATCACGTTTCCGGAGCCAACCTTGCCAAGCCAACATACCCAGCAGAAACGTACAAAGCACATAAAGCAACGTTTGCACATCAATGGTAGCAGTAGAAAATAAAAAATGATATGCCGAATAGAACACTCCTATTATCAGGACAATAAAAGCTGATAAATACAGATAGCGCTTTCTATTTTCGATTTTGGATTTCAATATAATGTTCTGTCTCCCTCCGCGCAATTTACAAACTTTTACACATATTCCCACAGGCTATGCCAAAATAGTGCTATTTATCAGCTAATTACCCGGGATTCGCTTCATGCTAAGACGTCAGAGATTCCCTCTACAGCTATTTTATAAATGGAAACATTGGTGTCCGGATAAAAAATTAGATTGCTTCACTAC
>JAWOEH010000121.1:0-9280 GCA_046482855.1 Bacteroidales bacterium
AATGGAGTGAGCAATCGATAGAAACCGGCGATTTGCTGTTTCAGGATATCGATTGTGGGCCGCTGTGCGAAGCTATTGAGCGTGTTACACAAAGTATCAGAGGCGTGCATTTTTCGCATGTGGGTATTGCCCAATGGAAAAACGACAACCTATATGTATTGGAAGCCTCACAAGGGAGTGTGCATTATACGCCTTTTGATAAGTTTCTGAACCGTTCGCTGGATAGCCTTGGTAATCCAAAGGTTGCTGTGGCACGCCTCGATACGGTGCAACAACAACTGATGATTGACGCTTTGCAACATGCCCCGGAATTTTTGGGCAAACCTTATGATGATTTCTTTTTACCGGATAACGATCGCTACTATTGTTCGGAACTGGTGTATGCTTTATTAGAAAAGGAGGATAGCCATCAGCAGGTATTTGTTTTAGAGCCCATGACCTATAAAGATCCGCAAACCGGAGATATCTTTCCCGTGTGGGCCGACTATTTTGCCCGTCTGAAAATGGAGGTGCCAGAAGGATTGCCGGGATTGAATCCCGGCGGCATGTCACGCATGCCGCATCTGCAATTTTTGCATTGGTACTGGCAGCCGGAGGCGTGGTCGGAAGCAAACAACGAATAAGGAATAGAGTTAAAATAAAGCGAAGCAATGCCTAAAAAATTTCTAGAAGCCGTAGCCGAGAACATGCTCACGCGTGGTAACGACCTTAGCCGATATGCCATGGTATTTCCTAACCGCAGGGCCATGCTCTATTTTAAGGACTATTTGCGTAAACAAGCTGATAAGCCGGTGTGGGCACCTGAGATGTTTACGGTAAACGACTTTTTTCAGCGCTTATCGGGTTTACGTAAGGCCGACACCATTACGCTGATCTTTACCATATACAACTTGTATAAAAAACTTGCCAAAAGTCCGGAGCCTTTCGATGATTTTTACTTCTGGGGGGAGATGATTTTGGCCGATTTTGATGATCTGGACAAATACCTGGTTAATGCCGGCCATCTGTTTACCAACCTGGAAAGCCTGAAGGAGATGGAGGCGGTATTTTCCGAGCTTACTGAGGAGCAGTACGAGGCCATACGCAAATTTTGGAGCCATTTCGACGCCTCCAAACCTTCGGATCAAAAGGAGGAATTTTTAGCTATTTGGCAGGTGTTGGCGCCGCTCTACGATGAGTTGAATGTATTGCTTCGTAAACAGGGAGTGGGCTACGAGGGGATGATAGCCCGTGAGGTGATCGCCCAACTCGATACCGATAGGCTGGCAGCACTACTGCATTGGGAGAAGGTAGCTCTTGTGGGGTTTAATGCGCTTAATGCCTGTGAGAAGAAGCTGTTTACACACCTGAAGCATAAGGGTAAAGCCTTGTTTTACTGGGATTACGATGAGTTTTATGTGGCAAGATCGTATCATCGGGCAGGGCAGTTTGTGAAGGAAAATCTGAAAGCCTTTCCTGCCGAACCGCTGGATATTACCTTTGATGGTTTTTCGCAGCCTAAAAAAGTGAAAGCATTGGCAGTACCTTCTGAGATTGGTCAGGCAAAAATAATGGCAAGAGAGTTGTTAAACAATCCTGATTTCGTAGCCGATCCAACAAATTCGGGCATCATTCTGGCCGATGAGGGATTGTTTATTCCCTGTGTAAACGCTATTCCCGGTGCTGCTACCCTGCAGCCCGAAGGAGATGAAGCCCGACAAATGGTAAATATAACCATGGGCTATCCCATGGCCTATTCAGCGGCTTTTAGTTTTTTGGAGCATGTTATGAGTTTGCAGCAGCAAGCACGCAAATATAAGGATGAGTGGCGTTTTGCCGCAAATGATGTGTTGGCGTTATTGCATCATCAGTATTTGTTTGTGGGAGCGCCTGAAAAAGTACAGGCGTTGAAGCAAAAGTTGGTAGAGGATAACATGGCATGGGTACGGGCATCCGATTTGGCAGAGCTTCCTGATGCCGAAAGGGTATTTCGGAAGCTGAATGGCGCCCACCAGATAACCGATTACTTGTTAGCACTCATCAGGCATGTGGAGCAGCAACTGGGCGGCGAAGCAACAACTGAAAGCACCCTTCAGCGTGAATACCTTTTTCATCTCTACCTGAATATTCAGCGCCTGGGGGATATTGTAACTTCCAGCGACACGCAAATTCGCCTGGAAACTTACTGGCCTCTGCTGCGCAAGGTGATAAGCGGCTTAACCATTCCCTTTGAGGGAGAGCCCTTGGAGGGCATTCAGCTCATGGGTGTGCTGGAGACGCGAGCCCTTGATTTCGATAGGCTGATAGTACTCTCGATGAATGAGGGCAAATTTCCAAAAGCCGAAAGTGCCCCGTCTTTTGTCCCTCACACACTACGTTTAGGTTTTGGCATGCCCACTGTTGAATATCAGGATGCCATTTTTGCCTACTATTTTTACCGGCTCATACAGCGTGCCGGCGATATTACCTTTATCTACAACAATAGTCAGGAGGGTATGCAGAAGGGCGAGATGAGTCGCTTTTTGGCTCAGTTGAAGTATGATTCACCCATCGAGTTAGAGGAGCAAAGTGTGACCTTTACCCTGCATCCCGAAACGGAAAAGACGCTTGAAATTGCCAAAGATACTGATTTACAAAAGTTATTGGAAGCTTATATCGATAATGGACAGCGGTTTTTATCGCCCAGTGCTCTGGCAACTTATGTGCGCTGTCCCATGCAGTTCTACTTCCGATACATGGCCGGCATAAAGGAGCGCGATGAGTTGACCGAGGATGTTGACCTGCCGGTTTTTGGATCCATCTTGCATGAGACCATCGATCAACTATACCAACCTTTTGTGGGGCAAACCGTTGATGAGGCAGCGTTGAAACAGCTACTGGCCAACGAAAAGGGTATTGTCCAGTTGATTGATACCGCCTTCGAGAAGGAGTTTTTGGGCAATAAGGAGCAGCATCCGTTGGAAGGGAAGAACCTGATTTTGCGCGACATTATTTTGCACTACATAAAACAGGCCGTTCGCTACGACCTGAAATTTACTCCTTTCCGGATGGTGAGTCTGGAGGACTTTTACAAAGCCCAATTTCCGGTACAGAGTGCTACACGATCTTTCCATGTAAATATGGGGGGGAAGATCGACAGGGTAGATGAGGTGGAGGGTGTAATTCGTGTGATTGATTACAAAACAGGGAAGGATAAGGGCGCCATTGCTTCGCTGGAGGAACTGTTTTGGCCTGAAGTCCCCTCCAGGCATCATAGCCCGGGGATGCAAGTATTGTTGTATGGGTGGCTCTTTCAGGAAAAATATCCTCAGGATAAGGAGGTGATGCTGGGGCTATACTACTTTCGCAGTATGTTTAGTGAGGGGTACGATCCTGTTTTAAAGCAAGGACAACGCAAAGATAAGACCTCGGTAATTTACCAACAGGTAAAAGAAGAATACCTGCAGTTGCTAAACGATAAGCTTGCAGAACTTTTCGACGCCCAAACTCCTTTTGTCCAAACGGATGATTTCCAGGTTTGTGGTACCTGTCCTTATGCGGCTATTTGCCACCGGAATTAATTGGCCGGAACATTCTGTTTATTATCTTTGTTACCTTTATTATGCAGCTCCTTTGGGCATTTTATAAGCCAATAGCTGTTACAATGAGTAAATATTTGTATCTTTGCGTCCTTAAATAATTAACTAGCTTATGATTAAGATTACATTGCCTGATAATTCCGTAAAAGAATACCCGGAAGGGGTTAACGGGCTTGAAATCGCGAAAGATATCAGTCCGCGATTGGCCAAGGAAGTTTTATCGATAACTGTTAACGATCAAGTTTATGATCTTACCCGGCCAATAACCACGGACGCTACTATAAAATTGCACAAGTGGGAAGATAAAGAGGGGAAACATGCCTTTTGGCACAGCTCAGCCCACTTGCTGGCTGAGGCTTTGCAGGAGCTCTATCCCGGTATTAAGTTTGGAATTGGTCCCAGTATTGAGAACGGATTCTACTACGATGTGGATTTAGGCGACCGAACCATCACGGATGCAGATTTTCCAAAAATTGAGCAGAAGATGAAAGAGTTGGCTCGTGAAAAGAATGAGTACAACCGGAGCGATATTGCCAAAGAGGAGGCACTGGCCTTTTATTCCGATAAAGGGGATGAGTATAAAGTGGAGTTGTTAAACGATCTGGAGGATGGAACCATTACTTTTTATAAGCATGGTAACTTTACCGATTTGTGTCGTGGTCCGCACTTGCCCAATACAGGGTATATTAAAGCTGTGAAGGTATTGAGTGTAGCCGGTGCTTATTGGCGTGGTGATGAGAAGCGCAAGCAGCTAACCCGTTTGTATGGTATCACTTTTCCCAAGCAAAAAATGCTGGATGAATACCTGGTGCAATTAGAGGAAGCCAAGAAACGAGACCACCGTAAACTGGGCCGTGAGTTGGAGCTGTTTATGTTTTCGCAGAAAGTTGGACAAGGTTTGCCTATTTGGCTACCTAAAGGAGCTCAGCTGCGTGAACGTTTGGAGAACTTTCTTAAGAAAATTCAAAAGGTATATGGGTATGAGCAGGTAATTTCTCCGCATATTGGTCAGAAAGAGTTGTATGTAACTTCGGGCCACTATGCCAAGTATGGAGCCGATAGTTTTCAGCCAATTAGCACGCCTGCCGAAGGCGAAGAATTTTTGCTGAAGCCCATGAATTGCCCTCATCATTGCGAAATTTATAAGTTCGGACAACATTCCTACAAGGACTTGCCCGTGCGCTATGCCGAGTTTGGTACTGTGTATCGATACGAGCAAAGCGGCGAGTTGCACGGATTAACCCGGGTGCGAGGGTTTACACAAGACGATGCGCATATTTTCTGCCGTCCTGATCAGTTGAAAGATGAGTTTAAGAAGGTGATGGATATTATCTTTATCATCTTCAATGCGTTGGATTTTAAAAATTTCACTGCCCAGGTATCCTTGCGCGATAAGGAAGATCGTTCAAAATATATTGGTTCAGATGAAAACTGGGAGAAGGCCGAATCAGCCATTATTGAAGCCGTGCAGGAGAAAGAGCTGGACTACAAGATTGAGTATGGCGAAGCGGCTTTTTACGGTCCAAAACTCGACTTTATGGTGCGCGATGCCATTGGTCGTGAGTGGCAATTGGGAACCATACAGGTAGATTACAACCTGCCCGAGCGGTTCGAATTGGAATATATTGGCGCTGATAACAGCAAACACCGGCCTATAATGATTCACCGCGCACCTTTTGGCTCCATGGAGCGCTTTGTAGCTGTGCTTATTGAACATACAGGAGGGAAGTTTCCGTTGTGGCTTACACCCGACCAAGCCGTAATCTTACCAATCAGTGAAAAATACAACGATTATGCTCAAAAAGTTTTGAATTTGTTAAATAATTCCGATATTCGCAGTCTGGTAGACGAGCGTAACGAAAAGATAGGTAAGAAGATACGTGACAATGAGTTAAAACGCATCCCTTATTTATTAATTGTGGGTGAAAAAGAGGCTCAGGAAGGTACTGTATCGGTACGCCGACAGGGCGAAGGAGACAAAGGGACGATGACCATTGAGGAGTTTTCTACATTTATCAACGAAGAAGTACGCAAGGAAACAGATAATTTCATTCAATAAAATAACGAGACAACTAACCGAAGTTTCATTAAAAGTAGGAGGACCTAGACATAGCTAGACCGAGATCAAACCACCACAAAAGACGGATTAAGGAAAATCCGCATCGCATAAATGGACATATTCGTGCGAAGTTTGTGCGGGTTGTAGGCGATAATGTCGATAATCCCGACATTTATCCCATTGAAGAAGCAATGAAAATGGCCGACCAAAGGGAATTGGATTTGGTTGAAATCTCACCCAAAGCCGACCCGCCGGTATGTAAAATCATTGATTACTCCAAGTTTCTGTACCAACAGAAGAAGAAACAAAAAGAGATCAAACAGAAATCACAAAAAATTGTGGTTAAGGAAATACGGTTTGGTCCCAATACGGATGATCATGATTACAATTTTAAATTGAACCATGCCCAAAAGTTTTTGGAAGAAGGTGCCAAATTGAAAGCCTTCGTATTCTTTAAAGGACGTTCTATTTTGTTTAAAGACAAGGGAGAAATTTTGCTTCTCCGACTTGCCCAGGATCTGGAAGAGATTGGGAAAGTGGAGCAGATGCCCCGACTTGAAGGTAAGCGGATGACCATGTTCATCGCCCCCAAAGCAAGTGCTAAAAACAAATAGCATATATATACCGACAATTAAAATTGTATAGCGATGCCTAAGATGAAAACAAATCCAAGTGCTAAAAAACGTTTTAGTTTCACTGGATCAGGAAAGATTAAGCGCAAACATGCTTTTAAAAGTCACATTCTAACCAAGAAGTCGAAGAAACGTAAGCGTAACCTTACCGCTTTTGGTGAAGTATCGAAACCCGATACCAGTAATGTAAAGCTTTTATTAGCGAAGAAGTAAGCTTAATTAACAGAGTAAATGTTTAACTGGAATGAATCAGCTCTCTAAAAGTGCGAAAGCCGCTATTCATTCAAAAACAACAAAAAAATGCCAAGATCAGCCAATTCAGTAGCGTCACGTCGACGACGCAAAAAGATTTTGAAGCAAACCAAAGGATACTTTGGTGCAAGGAAAAATGTGTATACGGTAGCAAAGAATGCCTTAGAGAAAGGATTGACCTATGCTTATCGTGACCGTAAAACAAAGAAACGTAACTTTCGCGCTTTGTGGATTCAGCGTATCAACGCCTCTGCCCGTCAGCACGATATGAGCTATTCGGAGTTTATGGGGAAACTCAACAAAAAAGGCATCGCCCTTAACCGTAAAGTTCTTGCCGATTTGGCAATGAATCATCCTGAAGCATTTGCTGAAGTGGTGAAGACCATAAAATAAAGTATACGATACGATAAAAAAGCGGGATCTCATTGAGAGTCCCGCTTTTTTTGATCTGTATGATGAGTAATCTCATTAGAAATGGGGACACGGTAGGGCCGATTTCTTTTTCCGTTCTCGTATGCCCATATCGAACCGATAGGCGATGGAAATCTCATGGGCTCCCCCTGTTGCTGATAGCAGCCGGGAAGTTGAGATATCATAACTGTAATTGATGAACAGATCCTTAATGGTTGTACCTACAAGTAATACAACCGCATTTAAATCGGCCGACTCCGACAAGGCCGGTACACCTCGAAACCACAAACCTATGCGAAACGGATCCTGCTCATAGTTCGCGCCTACGTCTAATTGATGAAAGCCGGCTTGGTGTTTAAAGAAAAAGGAGAGCGAGAGGAATTTATCTTCCATGGTTCGAACACGTTCGGCAAATTTATATCGCATCCCCCCAAAGGCCGTAAGTTTTAAGGAGGGGTAACTATAATCATCGGCAAACTGCTTGTTAAGTGCCAGCAAGTGATTTCCCGTAGCCCCTATCCACATGTTATCGGTATAGGTGATAACAGAGAAGGCAAAATCGTAATGACTGACATTCTCATTTACCGGCGTCTCAATAGAGGTGCCCGAATTTCGCATAATGGCATCGGCAAAACGTAAATCGCCATAGTTGATATGCCTGCTGTAATAAGCAGCCTGTAGTCCCGGACGCATCTTGATCTTTTCGTTAATATCGATCATGTAGGAGTAAGACAGGCTTGCAATGGTTGAGTTGTAGGTGCCCCCTTCCTGATCGTTAAAGAGTAGTAAACCTACACCACTTCTGTATTTGTCGACAAAATGGTCGAAGGAAAATGCGTAGGTAGAATACGCGCTGGGCAAACTAACCCACTGATTCCGGTAATTGGCTATAATTCTCGATTGGCCTGTTGCTCCTGCAAAGGAGGGACCCAGGTACAATGGCGATGAATAAAATTGAGAGAATTGTGCATCCTGCCCAACTAAGCTTTGTGCACTCATAAGTGTAATTGTAAGTATAAATAAAAGTCTTCTCATTTTCTTACCCCTAAAAAATACTATTGTCTTAATAATAAAACAGTTCCTATTTGGTTGAACGGCTTTCCATTGTTGTATGTGCCGCTAACTTTATAAACATAAACTCCCTCTTCCATTAGTTCCTCATCCCGGTAGCCATCCCATCCTATAGTAATGTCGTTGCTTTCAAAGACCAGGATGCCCCATTTATTGAAAATTTCCAGATGGTACTCAGCAACTCCTTCACCAATGGGGAAGAATACATCGTTACTAAAATCGTCGGGATTGTAGTACCCATACGAGGGGCCTTCCGTACTTGGAGTAAAGGCATTTGGGAATTGTAATTTACCACTCTCAATTACCTCCAGAGCATTGTTAATTCGGATGGAGTCGTAACAATTGTTCTCCGACCAAACATGGAGAGCTACATCGTAAACGCCAGCGGTTTCGTAAGTGTGCTTAGGATCTTGTTCCTGTGAGGTTTGGTTATCACCAAACTCCCATAAGTACCGATATGCGTTGGAAGAGGTACTGATAAATGCAGCTTGTTCGTCCGGTATGTACACCTCTTTATCAACCACCAGCATGGAGGCTTGTGGTTGATCATAAACCGTAATGAGCGTATCTTTGGTCACTTGCTCGCCATTGGGAGCCAGGACAGTGATACTGGGCCGATAAATCCCAGGCGATTCGTAGGTGTGTTTTATCGTAACTTCCTGTGAACTGGTTCCATCATCAAAGTCCCAGGCAAACTCCAGGTTATCCAGTGAGTTATTCACGAAGTATACTTCCAGGGGTGGACATCCTGCCGATTTCGAAATGACAAAACTGGCCGTTGGAGGCACATTGTACGTGACGGTAACATCATCGTAACTAATACATCCGTTTACGTCAACTGACCAACGGAAGGTGTTTAGTCCGGCGCCAAGTCCATCAACTTCTGTAATCGGATTGGAGGCATCTTGAAACGTGCCACTACCGCCAATCACAGTCCATTGGCCGGTGCCTGCCGATGGGTTGCTGGCTACCAGTAAGGTAGTCGACTCATTAACTGTTTGGTCGGAACCTGCATTTACTTCAATGGCATTGTTGGTAACCACTATTTCATCGTAGGTTGTACATTGGTCATAAGTTATGGTCCATCGCAATGTATTTGCACCAAATCCCAGGTCAGAGACCGTCGCATTAAAGTTTGAGGCATCATCAAAGTTGCCGGATCCGCTAATTACCATCCATTGCCCCGTGCCGGTTCCCGGATCGTTTGCATATAGCGGCGCTGAATTGCCACAGATGGCAAAGTCCTCGCCTGCATCAGCTTCGAAGGGAAGATCGTTGTAGATGATTACCTCATCTTG
>JAWOEH010000134.1:0-4999 GCA_046482855.1 Bacteroidales bacterium
TCCTATTTGGTATTTTGATAGTGGTGCCAACGTTCGATAATGTCATGGACATACCTATAGGTTTCCTCACCTCTACAATAACCATAATATACCACATCATCGGTAAAATAGGTGGGATCTGATTTCTTCAATATGAACTGATCGACATTTCCCTCCCATATATTGGGATCTTTCCCATATTTCTCAGCCAACCTACGCGCATCCAAGATATGCCCGAGCCCCACATTATAAGCTCCTAGCACAAATTTTATACGCTCCTCTTCATTTTCCATCTCACGATTCACGAAACGGGTATCAAGCCATTTAAGAAACTTCACGCCTGCTTCTATCTGATTTTCCACTGGCGATTTCTTTGTTACCCCAAACCTGTTAGCAGTATTAGGCATTAACTGCATCAAGCCAAAAGCGCCGGCCCATGACTCTACATGTGGCATAAATCGGGATTCCTGAAAGGCTAAAGCAGCCAATAAGCGCCAATCCCAATCAATTTTCTTACTCTCTTCCTTAAAAGTTTCATCATAAGGAGAAATAGCTCCATCTAAACTGGCACGATATTCGGCATGATTGGCAAATACTGATCGGCTATTTCGAAAGTATTTCTGATAAATGACATGATAACGTGAAGTGGTTTTGAAATGCGCTAACCATTTATTTACCGTATAACGCAGCGAATCACTCTCGGGCCGAAGACCCCATGCGAGATTTTGTGGAAAGCTAATGGCTGTCTCTACATCAATCGAGGGAAAATAGGTAGCGTTAACTTTGGCAATATTTTCATCTGCAATGGTATAATCAATATCCCCATTAGCTACCAAGCGTATCAGCTCTTCGTCTTGCTGTTGAGCCACCTCAACAATATGAATATTTTGCCCTATCTCTTCTGCCAGGTTATGAATACGGGTAGCATAGGAGGAATTGCGCTGCACATAAACAACTTTATTAGCAAGCTCCAATTGATTCCGAATTAATGTATCCTCAAGCGCTCGTTGTGATAACACGCTCCAGTTGTCAGGTTTACGTTGCACTAATACCTGTCGGGTTTGGCTATGAGGTAAACTAAAATCAATGGTCTTTTCCCGATGCTTTGTCACAGTCAAATTAACTGCCAGTAAATCGGCATTTCTATTCTTTAATAACTCGAAACTCTTCTCCAAATCATTGCTTACTACAATGCGCAATTTTACTTGCAGATCATCAGCAAAGGCTTTCAATAATTCATATTGATAGCCCATTGGTAAACCCCGGTAAATAAAATAATTCGTCGAGTTAAAATCGGTAATAGCCGTTAGCGTACCTTGCTCACGTATGGACTGTAAAGTGCCATCTGTTAAAGAAGCATCAGTTTCTGTCTTAGGCTTATTACATCCCGCTGCAAAAACCAGCCCAAGGATAAAAAGAACTTTAATAGCTTGGATAAATTTCTCCAAAATAATAAATTTTGGTTAAAACTAAATTTACGGACCCCACAACTTAAAGTTACGAAATCTATATTAATCAAAAGGGGTTGAACTAGTTATAAAAAGTCCATGACAAACCAAATTTAAAAGTGGCAGGCGGTTCCGGATAATAGGGTGTCGAGAAATAGCGCTCTTCCCCAAGCGTTTGATTGAAATGAGTATAATTCAGAAAGAAGCGGGTGCGTTTCAACTTGAAATTTAAAAAGGCATTCCAGAGAGCATAGTTACCAATAGTTAAACTGGTTTGGTTGTAAAACATACCTGTTACAGGCATCCAGGCAGGACTTTGATAAGAAGAAAAATAGGTGCTGTTTACACCAACTTCCATCAATAATTCACCTCCGGTACTGGGAAATTGGAACAAATGCTCCAAATTAAGTCGTCCATAGGCAACAAATGTAGGAAGAGGTAAAACATTCTTATTTGATGTATTTTGCCAACCTCCCTGAAACCGCAGGTGAAATTTCCATAAAGAAAGGTGGGATTGCACTCTGGCTTGCAAAATACTAACGCTACTTCCATGTTGCTGGGGCAGCGCGTCACTATTCAAATAAACGTGCTTATCCAGCAAGGTGTAAGAAGCACCCGCACGTAAGTAACGATTCCCAACGGATCCTGTTGCTTGAAGATAAATAACCTTATCAAAATTATTATCCCATTTAAAATGGTTCGACCGATATCTGTAATGCATAAAAGATGGTTCACGCAATCCTTGTTGAAAGGTTCCCTCAAAAGTAACATTTGTTAGCACGGGCAGCGGTGTTGACACATGACCTTCGATATGATAGTCATTTTGCCGGTAGCCACTAAATGTATATTCGGCTAAGCCTTTTATCATAAAACGTTTGTATTGCGTGCGTATATAGCCACCTAGCCGCATATCGGTATATTTTTGAGCATTATCGGTAACTACAAGCGTATCATCAACCGTAAAGGTGGAATCAGGAGTAATTGTATATTTATATCTTTGTAAATCGACCTTATAAAAGCCCTCTAGTTGAAACCCTTTTACTTCTACCCCAACAGCCAAACGATTTTGAAAAGTCCGGTACCATTGTCTATCGTTCGTAAAAGCACTATCAATATATACGGGAAGATCATCATAAAAAGATTCTGATGTATTATCATCTTTAAACCGATGATAAACATTGGAAAAATCTATCCGATGCGAAAGATATAAAGGAAATCCACGTGTAACAATTTTTACCGTATCGGGTGGTGCATCTTCGGAAGACGCTTCGGCGCCTATACTCAGCGAATCAGAGACCCTGGCGGTGCTGTCGGTAAGAGCACTATCGGCATCAGTGGCAGAGCTGGAAACCTTAATCGAACGTTTGAAATCGAAACGTTGAAACAAATGAAACTGATAATTCTTCTGTGTATTGGCAGCACCTTCATCAAGTTTGACGGGTATATTGATGGCTTTTTCGTAAATATTCGCATCCAAATAATGAAGACTATCAATTCCTCCATTTTCATTTTGTTCTACCTTATTATAATCAAAGTGAGTAAACAAAGTATATTGGGCTCGCTGCGTACTTCCAAAAATACTAAAAAAGTGGCTTGTGGTTTTTTGATTCAGATAGCGCCCTAACGAACTAATATGGTCATAGTCAAAACCAACATTCGATATTGAATCGATATTTTGCGTATGCAGAACTCCTATGCGTTGTTCCGCTTCATCTTTACCTCCTCCTGTACTATAATACAGTTGCGTATAGGGCCTTTTGGTGTTATAATACTGTCGAGTTTCGGCGGTATGAAAATAGGGCAGATAGTTCTTTCCATAACCAAGAGTAGAGGGCAAGGAGTAATCAATAGAAAAAAAACGAGGAACAGAGGCACCGTTAATCGTTCCCGTTTGTCCAGCGGAAAGATAGGATTGTGGCCATACATAAATCGCCTCAAATTGGGCAAGGTTAGTATCCACCTGCACTAATAAAGGAGTACCTGCTTCGTCTATTTCCCATGAATAAATCAGGCGATGGGCAAGGCTGTCGGTTTGAGCAAGACTGCTTGCGACCCACAAAAAAGCGCCAAACAAAAGAATCAACTTTTTCATCTATAGCTAATTTCACCCTGCATAAACTAAGCAGGAAAGATCGGCGCTAAATTAACAAAAAATTCCTGTCTCTTAGAAGGAAGCGTGATTTTATGAGAAAAGGATTGCAAGCACGCACATACTTTGGATATCACAAAAGCATTTTATACCAATACCTGATTTATGGTTAGCCAAAGATATTTGCTCTGTTCCCGTTCATTCCTCCCGGGACAAGCTCCGGATTTCATCGGAGCAAGCTCCACTCTCCCGCTATTTTACTTGCATTGCTTCAATCCTTATCGTTGTGGTACTTTCTGTACCTGCGAAGCATTTGCAATAGCAAACCCTTCCACGGCATACTACTTTGTTGCCTCAAACATCACCTGTATTTGCCGCAGATCTTTTGTGTCCTTGTCCTAACCCCCGGCTAAAGCCGAGCCTGTCTAGCTGCAGACAGGGGCTATTCTCATGTTTTTTTTTAGAGAGTCCTATAATCTAGCCACCGAGGCGCTTAGTTTGCTACCTTCGAAAGCCTGTCTGGCAGGCAGGTCGTACCATTCGGCAGGCAGTGGGCACCTCAACACGCAGATATAAAGACGCGGGCAGGATCCCCTTAGCCTGTACCGATTTATCGGGATAATTCAGGGGTGGTGCGTGAGCGTGAAGGAAAAAAGAGCAGGCCTCTTCGTCTCTTCTCTTCGTTCGTCCTTTCTCCTTTTCGCCTGACTGCCGCAGGTAGGCTTCATGAACCTGGCCATAGGTGGCAACCCGGGTAGTTGAAGCGAGTGATTCCTGCCTGTTCAAAACACAGGGCGTTGCCCTGTGCTTTTGCTTACGGCACCTTCGGCGCCTTAGTTTCTTAAAAAAAATCGCTACAACGCCAGCCTGTCGAGCGTTTCAAGCTAATAACAAGAGTTTTTGCAACAGTAAACAGGGGAACGCCATATGTAAAAATGGCCCATTGATCATAGATGTAAGGTTCGTCATTAGTGCCCCAGCTATAGGTGATGTCCTGACCGTATCTTCTACATGGGAGAATAGTATATCTGGAAGTTAACAGGAGCAAGCTGACTGTTTTTGCAGGGTTTAAACTATTGTCATGAGGAAAAATCCGCAGACAAAAGAACATAGAGAAAATTAAAGCAGTCAGTATTTTATGGGCATTGTCGACACCAATGGGAAGAAAAATTTTAAAATCACAGCAGCTACTTCTTTATGTCACACATCATTAGTGCTTGCTGCAGCCTCCTAAAACCAACATCTACAGACTGTCTAAAGTTTTGTCATCGAAGCTATTTTGTAAGAGTAGAAGTGAAAAATTAGTAAATGAAACTTGCTTTTGACATAGAATTCGGCAGGCAGGCCGTACCTTTCGGCAGGCAGGCCTTTGCTTCAAGGTTTAATTGATATGACTAATGAAATTTATGATATTGAAGTTATAATTACGCGAAATAAGAATATTGCTGAACAAACAAAGAATAAATTAAAGAAATTCTTTAAA
>JAWOEH010000139.1:0-3807 GCA_046482855.1 Bacteroidales bacterium
ATAAAGCAAGATGAGAATAGACCACGTTTTAGCAGAGCTAGTCCCTCCCTGGTTAACAATAACCCTGTCACCGTTATTGTAAGCCCTTATGTTCTTCTCGAATACCTTAGTCGTCCGTATCAAGTTTTTCTATTTCGGTTTTTACGCTTTTTTTATTGACCATAACCTTTAGTAAATCATCAGAAGCACCATGCTGCACCTGTGATTTGTCAGAAAGACCAAGATCACGGGCAATTATCATGTGATTAAAAATTCCTATCGTTGCCCCCTCAAACTTTTGATTGTAAATTATGTCGTCTATCTTACGAATGACTAACAAAAAATCTTTTGTCGCTGTTTTCTTAAATTCATTATACCAGCTGGATGAGGCATCGCAATACAAGGCAAAGCCGTGAAGCGTGTACGGCCTGTTAAACTTGACCGTATTCACATTCTTTGTTCCTTTATTGTCTTGTGCTTCTATTGGATTAGCATCACACCACTCAAAGTATTCACAGGCGGCTTTCCATAGCAATTCAGGTGTCTTGAATAACTTATCCCGTCCATGCTTACTTCTTAATTTCCAAAACTGATTGTTTTTCGGCGCTCCCATATATCACGTCTTATGCTGACAAAGTTAAAAAATATCAATGATAAATATCAATTAAGTTATTAACAAAAACCGGAGCAACAATTAAGCTGCCCCGGTAAACCCTAAAACCTATTAACCATGAAAAAACAACTGTAAAGATACAAAATATATTTCATTTACATGCCTTATTAAATTCCTTTTCTTCCCCCGAAAGACTTACGCCAATCCCCGGCAATCTTCCTGGTCGCCCTCCCCTGGTGGCTTACTTTTTTATCAAACCCAGGTATTTGCACAATCTTCATTTTACCTCTTATGTCTTTCATGGCCTGAAGAAAAGGCGCCCCTCCATGTATAAACGGAGAGTACTCCAAAAATGTTTCTTTTCTGAACATGCAAAAAGGCAGCCATAAGTACCTGATGTTATCAATCACTATTAATACCTTGCCTGACCCATATACCCCAGGTCGCAAAGCTTGTTTCATCTCTTTTATTACCTTCGGGTCAATAAGAACAGCATCACTATCCATGCAGATTATATATTCCGTATCTAAATGAGACACCCCTATGTTAAGTCCCGGTCCATGACCAATGTTTTTATTTGTGTGTTTTACGCGAACATTGTCTGTTTTTACAGATAGCTTGTCGCACTCTTTATAACAATCATTATCCGAGTTATCAACTATAAAGACTTCATCAACATATTTATATATTGAATTGACAGCTTCTGATATAATTCCAGGCGTATTGTAACAAACAATAACCACCCCGACAGTATTATTTTTCATGACTTTTGAGCATTTTTTCTTTTTGTTTTTTCTCTTTGGCAAGTAACTCTTTGTTTGTTTTCTTCAGAATATGCCTTGACTCGTTGTAAATCCTATAATGCCACGTAGGTTGGGGGTTGTATGTAAAAACATTTCCTTCTCCTTCGTAAATTCTGAGCCAAAAATCGTGATAAGCGGAATTGCCATACTCTTCTTTAAATGGCAGGTACTTATCCTTTAACCTTTTTGAAAACAACGAACAATCTGAAACATAATTTTTTTTCAAATGAGATTCGTAATCATATTCCCCTAAAGTTACTGTGTTTGTAATTTTCAAATCTTTATTACATCTGTGAAAAGTCGAATAGCATACTTCCTTCCCAATTTTGATGCATCGGTTTATTTCGGTTATTAGCTTTTCCGGTATAGAAACATCATTAGATGATGCGTAAACAATCCAGTCACCAGTAGTCTTTTGCATGCCCGCATTTAGCTGATGCCAGATTCCGGGTGTTTCACTAACAACAATCTTTACAGGATATTGCTTGCACAATTCAATACACCTATCCCCCCTTACTGTGGAAACGATAAGCTCAACACTCACGCCCTTTTGGTTTAAATAGCTTTCGGCAGCCTGAACAAAATATTCAGGTTTTTCCTTATAGCTATTCATGACAACTGACGCTTTTATATCTCCAGCCATTTTTCACCTATGTTTATTAACTTATAATATTCGTCGTGGATATGCTTATTATCTTCTTTCCTTATGCTATACTCTTTTTCTATTGAATCTCTTATATCATCTTCGTGCCGCCATTTTATAGTCAGCGGGAGGCCGGAATTACTTATCGTTCTTCGACCCATAAGCCCCATTTCGAGAATAGAATTAGACATACCATCGTGATCCAGCAGGCGAACGCCTATAAAACATTTTCTGTAAACATTCAGTAATTCCTGATAATTGTACTTGTCAAATGTAGTGTAAATGAATTTATAAGGCAATTCATTCTCAAGTCGTTTTAATATTTTTATCCTATACCTCATAAGCGTGGATGGGGCTTTATTTCCCACATAACAATATACACTGTCTCCGCGAGGTGCAGCGTCTATATTCACAGAGGTGGATGTTATAGGAAACACTTCAGAGTCTATGCCAAACCTGGCAAGCGAGGATTGTACGTTTTCACTGGCAGCATAGTGCTTGCAATTTTTCTCTTTTAACACTATGGCAGCCCTTTGGCTGTCTATCTTCATGGCATCGCTACCTCTCCACAAAACTATCTTAAATGGTTTGTGGGTTTGAAGGAAATGAAAATCAGAGGCCGTATATAACCCATAGACAACAACAGGAGAGGTGTTATCTGTCAATCTTTTTAAATTAAATTTTTTCATCATCCTGTCAGCAAAAAAAATCACACTGCCTGATACTCGTATTTTATTTATTTTCATAGCTTTAATTTTAAAGCATCGGGAAACCACACCAAAAGAAACTCAATAGGTGTGATTATCTCCTTTACCGTTGGCATTAATAAGTACATATCATAAGAATTAAGACTCTCCCACGAAGAGGAGGCTATTTTTAGAGACTGAGCTTTATTATCTCTACATAAAGAGTAAGTGCCCTGATTGCTTGCTATTTGATACATCATCTCGCTATCCATGTTCCTGTTTTTGTTCTCGTCGAAAGGCTTCCAGTCTATCTTGTCAAGAAAATCAGACCTAAGTAACCGCCCTATCCCTACCGGCTCATTCATCCTGCCCCCAGCTTTTATAAACTCCCTTTCTCCTTTGGATAAAAGATAATGCCTTAATTTCATTTTTTGCCTGGGATAATGAAGCCAGCGTATCATGTCATATTCTTCTCCCTCTATTTTGACTATATTAAAATCCGGCTTGCCGACCATCCAGGCATCACGTAAAAGCGGAGACAGAACACTCAGCCATGAAGGACTGAGCCAGTTTGTTGATCCTATATAGGAAACTATATCGGGCTTGTGTTCGCGTGCTTTTTCAAAACCAAAGTTCAGCTTTCGACCCAAAGGCTTATTCGGGTGTATATGAAACTCAGCCCCGGCCTTTTCGCATATTGTCTTTTCCTGCTCTCCGCCCACACAAATGACATGATCGAATTTGTTAATCTCTAATAGCCTTCTTATCGTATAAGAAATAATCGCCAATCTTCCGTGAACGGGTATTACTGCTACTGATTTCATCCGTAAAATTTTATAAGTTCAACTAACTGTTTTAATGATATCCCCAATGCTTCAGCCACTCTTTTAAATCTTGCTCTTTTCAGGTAATACACTACGACTCCAAAAACAAATAAAGCCAGCAAAAGAACCGAATAAGCAATAGCTGCTATCTTTTGAGCATCACCCTTTTTTAGTATCAACGCAAGGCAAAAAAGTATAAGAAATATCCCCGCAATGGTGTTATTGTCTTTTCTGTACCACACCTTTTCTGCTTTTGACG
>JAWOEH010000209.1:0-13693 GCA_046482855.1 Bacteroidales bacterium
ATTTCAATGAAGCCAGAAAAAGTATTTCAAACAGGGCTTAAAAAATGAAACCCCGACTACCAAGAGTAATCGGGGTTTTTATGTGCCCAGAGCGGGACTCGAACCCGCACGTACGTAGTACACGCGGCCCTCAACCGCGCCTGTCTACCAATTTCAGCACCTGGGCATTATTATATTGTAAGAACTTCTAATCTTTCAGTATTCATGCCTGCGCGTCTTCCAACCTGCCTGTCGTCAGACTGATTTCGCCATCCAGACATTTCTTTGCGAGCACAAAAATAGGAAAAAAATACTTCAGGCCAAATGTTCTGTTAAATAAATATAATGTATCCTCTCGTTTTGCTTACATCTATAAGGAAAGCGATGATCTTTCCCGTATATGACGATATGAAACTAGTTCAACATGAAGTTGTTTGGTTGAAAATTGGCCTTCTTTGGGAAAAAAGAGTACTTTGGTTTAGCGGAAATAAAAATTTTACGGTTATGCAAAAATGGAAACACAAAATGGTAAAAATACCTACCAAAGGCGTTTTTGGTGGAAAAGTTGACGATGAGCGCATCAACGCTTTGCTCGACAGAATGAGTAGTGAGGGGTGGGAGATGGTGTCCGTGGTCGATACCTCGCAATCGTATGGGGCTAGTAAATATTTGTTGCTCTTCTTTAAAAAGCCTGTAATGAATTAAAAAGGCCGGCATTATGCCGGCCTTTGCTATGTGTAGCACTCTGAATTAGAGGTTCTCTTTAATGAAGTTGGTCATGCGGGTGTACAAGTGCAGCGAGGTGTTACCTCCATATATCCCGTGGTTTTTGTCGGGGTAGAACTGCATCTCGAACTGTTTGTTCTCTTGCACCAATTGCTCGATAAGTTCAATGGCATTTTGTACGTGTACATTATCGTCACCGGTTCCGTGAATCAAAAGGTAATCTCCTTTCAGCTTGTCGCTGAAGTTGATAGGGGAGTTGTCGTCGTATCCGTCGGCATTGTCCTGTGGTAATCCCATGAAACGCTCGGTGTAGATAGTGTCGTAGAATCGCCAGTTTGTTACGGGTGCCACGGCAATAGCCATTTCAAATACGTCGTTACCCTTGAACAGACACGAAGAGGACATAAAACCTCCGTAACTCCAGCCAAATATTCCGGTTCTGTCGGCATCGACATAGGGCAGGCTACTCAGGTATTCGGCAGCTTCAATCTGGTCGATGGTTTCGTATTTTCCTAGTTGTCCGTAAGTCATCTTTTTAAACTCTTCGCCACGTGCTCCGGTACCACGATTATCGACACAAACTACCAGGTAGCCTTGTTGTGCCAGCATCTGGAACCACGACATGCGGCTGCTCCAGCTGTCGAGTACTTGTTGTGAACCGGGACCTCCGTATAAAAACATAAACAGCGGATACTCCTTATTCTCATCGAAATTGGCGGGCTTTATCATGTAAGCGTTCAGATCCCAATTGCTTGATGGGGTGTTAATGGTAAAGAACTCCTTTTTTGTAAAGCCGTATTCGTCAATATTCTCCTGTAGTGCCTTGTTATCTTCCAATACCCTGATGAGTTCCCCTTTTTTATTGTGCAGGGTGATATAGTTGGGTGTATTGGCATTGCTGTAATAATTGATATAGTATTTAAAGCCATTGCTAAATACAGCACGGTTTGCTCCTTCTTTTGTCGAGAGTTTTTCTTTGTTGCTACCATCCAGGTCAATAGCATAAACGGCGCGCTGCAGGGGCGACTCTTGAGCTGATATGTAGTATAAACGCTCTTTTTTGTCGTCAATTCCCAGGAGTTCAGTCGCTTCCCATTGGCCTTTGGTGATCTGGTTTACCAATTTCCCCTGCATATTATAGAGGTAAAAGTGGTTGTAACCATCTTTCTCGCTATTGATAACAAAGTGCTCACCATCTTCGAGGAAGGTAGGGTAGTCGTCTCCAATTTGCGATATGTAGTACTTATTGGTTTCGCTGTAAAGCACTTCAGTATTTCCGGTTTCGGCGTCAGCAAGGAGAATGTCCAGGTGGTTTTGCAAGCGGTTCATACGGATAACAGCAAGCTGATTGTTGTCCTGTGTCCACTTCATGCGTGGAAGGTACTGATCCAGTTCATCGCCGGTATCAACCTTCTTGGTTTCTTTATCCTCCAAATTGTATATATGAAGCGTTACAATAGCATTACGCTCACCGGCTTTTGGGTATTTGAAACTGTAGTTGATGGGGTAGAGCTCACGGTTAAACATATTCATGTTGAATTCTTTCACATGACTCTCATCAAACTTGTAAAAGGCAATTTTATCGCTTTCGGGCGACCAGGCCAAGCCTTTGGTAATGGCAAACTCTTCCTCGTACACCCAGTCAGTGGTACCATTAATAATGTGGTTGTATTTGCCATCGTTGGTTACTTGAACCTCTTTGCCGGCTTTTAGATCTTTGTAAAATAGGTTGTTATCCCGAACAAAGGCAACTTTTTCGCCATTGGGCGAGAAAAAAGCTAATTGTTGGCGTGTGCCGACACTCAGAGGCGACAGCTCGCCGCTTTTTCGGTTGTAAATGTAGAATGTGGCAGTAAACGAGTGTCGGTAAATGGGTTGCGTATTTGCCTGAATAAGAATTTTATTTTCGTCGGCAGAAAATTGATAATTGCTAAAATAGGAAAAGTCGGCCTGTACTTCATCCAGTGAAAAAATGGTCTCTTTGGCTTCACCGGTTTTGTAAGCGTATTTTACAATTTCCCGGCCTTCTTCAAGCGTGGTGTAGTGCGCTCCATCTTCCATTGATCGTAGTCCGTAAACCGATTGTTGACGGAACACGCCTTTTTTGTAGATGTCGTTTAGGGTGATGTTGGTGGTTTTCTCTTGGGCCATGCTTCCCAGTGCCAAAAGCAGCAATAAAGCGAAGGTTGAAATTTTGCGCAGTTGTCTCATTTACTTAAGGTTTTATGGTATAACTTCAGTTTTAGTTATGGTTAATACCCTAAAAATAGGCATTATTTACCTTTGACGCACAAAAAATCAGAATGATTAATTTTTGCTAAATTTTTTAAGAAAGCAATGGCGCTACCCGTTTTGCACAATGGATTTGAGTCTGGGTATATCCAGCAGCTTTATGGTTTTTCCACTTTGTTCAATGAGCCCCTCCTTGGAAAATCGCGTAAATGTATGTGTCACATTTTCACGACTGTAGCCTATGATTTCGGCAATTTCTTTGCGCGAAAAGGGAATATTGAAGGCATTTTCCTGAGAGATGTTGGAGAATTGTAATAAGAAGGCTGCCAAACTGCCATCAATTGTTTTATTGTAATAGGTTAAGAGTCGTTCAATGGTATTAGCAGCTGTGCGTGTGGTTGCTTCTAGCAGGGAAATGGCAAAATTTCCATTGGAACGAATAATTTGTTTCAAAGTTGCTGCATTAATAAGAAGGATTTTTGATGGCATAAGCGCTTTTGCTGAGATTTTGTATTGGCTGTCGTGAAAGGAATATACGGTGCCAATAAAGCGCTGTGACGGAACGATACGGATGGTATTGTTTTTTTTCTCAATGCCTACGTCAACCTTTGCCATTCCCTCAATAAGGTAATATATGTGGGTGGTGAAGCTATTGAGTTTAATGATCGGTTCATCCTTCTCAAAGGTTAATATTGTGGCGTTCTCCCAAAGTTGTTCCAAATCCGATTTGGATAGTGCATCGAAACATGGATGCAACAACTCTTCCTTCTCTGTTTTCTTCCCCATTTGTAAAATTCTTCAGTGCTGCTTTAGAGCATAATTTATTGGTTACTGTTTCATAATCAGGCTTGTGGTTAGGGATGGATTTTAGGTTACGTAATATTCTTCACTGTTTATGTGTGATAACTTTCACGTACAAAGATAATATCATTTGCCTATCAATCCGGATTTTGCGTGGCTTCAAAAAGTAGTTTTGTAGCAGGTTTCACGCAAAACAGTATGATATGATAGGTATAGAGTTTTTAATTGTATTAGCAGCCATATTTATAGGTGCCCGCATTGGAGGTGTGGGTTTAGGAGTGATGGGAGGCGTAGGCCTTGCCATATTAGTATTTGGATTTGGACTTCAGCCTACTTCGCCGCCAATAAATGTGATGCTAATGATTGTGGCTGTTATAACCGCTGCAAGTTCTATGCAAGCTGCCGGTGGACTTACTTATCTGGTAAACCTTGCCGAGAAGCTTTTACGTAAGCACCCCCAACGGATTACTTTTTTGGGCCCCTTGGTGACTTACTTGTTCACTTTTGTTGCCGGCACCGGACATGTATCTTACTCCATTTTGCCGGTAATATCGGAAGTAGCCCGGGAAACAGGCGTACGTCCCGAGCGCCCTATGTCCATTTCGGTTATTGCCAGCCAGCAAGCCATAACAGCGAGTCCTATATCGGCAGCTACCGTTGCTCTATTGGGACTTTTGGCTCCCCAAGGAGTGGAGTTGATTGATATTTTGATGGTAAGTGTACCTGCTACCCTTATTGGCGTATTTATCGCCTCTTTGTTTGCCAATAAAATGGGCGTAAAATTAAGTGAAGATCCCGAATATCAACGTCGGTTAAAGAATGGCGAAATTGAGCCTGTTGGCAATAAAAAAGCTACCACATCTTCCTTTGGTTCAAAATTGTCGGTTTATCTGTTTATCGGCGGTACATTGGCTATTGTTCTGTTCGGCTCTTTTGCGCAGCTACGTCCTTCGTGGATGGTGGATGGGGAGCTTGTGCAGATGGGTATGCCGCAAATTATTGAAATTATCATGATGTCTGTTGCGGCTCTTATTCTTCTGAGTGTAAAGGTAAAGGCTTCAGATGTAGGCAAGAGCAGTGTGTTTTCGGCAGGTATGCAAGCCGTAATTGCCATTTTTGGTATTGCCTGGATGGGCGACACCTTTATTCAGGGGCATATGGATGTGTTTAGCGGGGGCATAAAAGACCTTGTTACCAGTTATCCCTGGTTATTTGCTGCTGCCTTGTTTATTCTCTCCATTCTGTTGTATAGTCAGGCTGCTACCGTAAGGGCTCTAATGCCACTGGGTATTGCCCTGGGTATTCCGGCACCCTTTTTAATTGCTATGTTCCCGGCTGTAAACGGCTATTTCTTTATTCCTAATTATCCAACTGTAGTAGCAGCCATACAGTTCGACCAAACAGGAACAACAAAAATAGGGAAATATATTCTCAATCATAGTTTTATGCTCCCAGGGTTAATCTCAACGATAACAGGGATTGCCATGGGGTTTGTATTTATTCAGTTACTATTTTAAATCGTTAACTAAAAACGTTCGAATATGAAAAGGTTAAGTTTGTTATTAGTATGTATCATAGGCTTTGTGCAACTGAGTTTGGCACAGAGTAAACCCAATGTTGTAATAATTGCTACAGGCGGAACCATTGCCGGTACCGGCGATAGCAATGTTGAGACCCAATATACTGCCGGAGTGGTAACGGTGGATAAATTAATAAACGCTGTGCCGGAGGTGAATGAAATCGCTGATATCAGTGGCGTACAAATATCCAATATTGGGAGTCAGGAGATGAATGATGCCGTATGGTTGAAGTTGGCTAAAAAGATAAACGAGTTATTGGCCAATGACGACATTCAGGGTATTGTTATTACCCATGGGACCGATACCATGGAAGAGACGGCCTACTTTTTGAATCTTACAGTTGATAGTGATAAGCCTGTGGTATTAGTGGGATCCATGCGACCGGGAACAGCTTTGAGTGCCGATGGTCCGTTGAACTTGTTTAATTCTGTGTCGCTGGCTGCCAGTAAAGAGGCTGTAGGCAGAGGGGTGATGGTGATGATGAATGATCAGATTCTGAGTGCCGATGATGTTACCAAATCCAATACAATTAATGTAGCCACTTTTGTGTGTCCCAATTTTGGAGCTTTGGGTTACATGTATAATGGCTCACCTGTTTTCCGACGCAATACAACTGCCCGCCATACAGTAGAGTCCGAGTTTGATGTAACCGATCTTACCGAATTACCACAAGTGGATATTGTTTATGGATATGCCAATGCAAACCATGTTGTGGTAGACGCCTTTGTGAAAGATGGCGCCGATGGCCTTGTGCATGCGGGTGTAGGCAATGGAAACATCTATCCCGAAGTATTTGATGCCCTTGAGAAAGCTGCCGATAACAACATTATGGTTGTACGCAGTTCAAGAGTATACTCAGGCCCAACAACACTGGATGCCGAAATTGATGATGACAAATATGGCTTTGTGGCCTCACAAACAAAAAATCCACAAAAATCGCGCATTCTTTTGCAATTGGCGTTAACCAAAACTACCAATTACAAGGAGATTCAGCGTATGTTCAAACAGTACTAAATTAGCAGGTGCCCGGGATTGCACCCCCGGGTATCTCTTCATTTCTGTTGTATTTTGTCTAACTAATCGGAGTTGGAATTGGGGAACCTATTCCTGAAAATCCGAAAAAAATTAAGGAACATATGAAACGTATAAAAATAATTTTATTGAGTATTACAGCCTTTATTTTGGCTGCAGGAAGCGTAATTGCACAACAACCTGAATCGGGTGAGTGGTTGAAGAAAAAGGAGGATGCGTTTAATTTTTATATCAACTTGCACAACTCCGGGAATGTATTTTATAAAGATGGCAAATATCAGGAAACCAACTTCAAAACCGACCAGTTTCGTTTGGAGATGAGAGGAGAAGTGGCTCCCGGGGTAAGCTACCGCGTTCGACACAGAATGAATCGTCCCAATTATGCTGCTTCGCTCGATAATCTTTCACGAGCTACTGATATTGCTTCGATTTCGTTGGCCGTAACCGATAACTTTACCATTACAGCCGGTAAGCAGTGTGCTGCCTTTGGCGGATTTGAGTTTGACCTGAATCCGATTGACATCTATCAATACAGCGACATGATTGAGTATATGGATAACTTCCTTACGGGAGTAGATTTTGCCTATCAGTGGCAAGATCAGCAGTTTCGCTTTCAGGTGGTAAATAGCCGCACCGACTACATCGATCAGGTGTTCTCGGAATTACCTGCTGATGTTGAGCAGAGTAAAAATCCGCTGGGATATACCGTGAATTGGAATGGTAGTTTCTTTGAAGGCTTTGTGAAAACACGCTGGTCCTATGCTATTTACGAAGAAGCTGAGGACCATCAGATGAATTACACCGCTTTGGGGACACAATTTAACTTTACCTCTGATTTTTACCTGAATCTGGATTATCTCTATTCGCACGAAGATATCGACCGAAAAGGAATTGTATCGGATATGGTTCAGGAGCAGACCTCTGATAACGCTCCTGTTTTTAATGCCAATTATAGCACCGTTATTGCCAAAGCAGGATATGCCGTTAATCAGAAATGGGAGTTATTTGTGAAGGGCATGTACGAAACGGCTTCGCATGAGGATAAGGTGATTGCAGGAGATGAAAAGCTTCGTACCAGCCTTGGCTATTTTGCCGGCTTTGAATATCAGCCTGTGCCAAACTGTAAAATATTTGCCACCTATATGGGACGTGCCTACGATTTTGAGCAGGATGTAACACAATCGATTGGTGCCGATGATTATAATACGTCACAAATATCGTTAGGTATTATTTACCGTTTACAGATGTTTTAATCTGTATTGAGCGCTTATGCGCTACGTGAAACCTGAGGAGGGCTGCAATTTGCAGCCCTCCTTTTAGGTTTACCAAATTTTGATCGTCGTGGGAGGTAAATTATTCTTGAATTATTCGGGCTAAAGGATAATGACGCGAAAAGGATTTTGCGGAAAGTATAACGAAATGGCTGTGCTAAGTTTGATAGGGTTTTACGTAGGGGGACACATCTTTCTAGTTGACACTATGACACTATATCAATGATGAATCGTACCCGAGCCAAGCAGTTCATCCTCTATATACCAGGCGGCAAATTGGCCGGGTGTTATGCCGCGTTGTTTTTCGTGAAAAATCAAATATAGCCCTTCGTGGGCATTGTGAAGTGTTGCTTTTTGCAAGGGTTGCCGGTAGCGAATACGTGCTTCAACCTGCAATGGTTGGTCAGCTTCAGGAGCCAGATCTTTTCGTATCCAATGTATTTCTTCAGGAGCTATAAACAAACCTTGTCGCAACAGGCCGGGATGCTCGTGTCCCTGACCTACGTATACATTGTTTTCAGCCACATCAATGGCCAGCACATAGGCAGCTTTTTGCATGCCTCCCAGGTTG
Organism: Bacteroidales bacterium; assembly: GCA_046482855.1. GTDB lineage: Bacteria > Bacteroidota > Bacteroidia > Bacteroidales > UBA12077 > CAYVSF01. The sequence goes on from JAWOEH010000209.1 coordinate 8,193, forward strand.
AGTCCTTTCCGTTGGCCAATGGTGTAGAAATGTGCGCCGCGGTGTGTTCCCACCTTTTTGCCCATTTCAGGGGTGAACTCGTGCGGACGTGCAGCATAATCAAGTTCTGATTCGTTGGCCGATTGTTGCGGCATTTCGTATGATTCTGGGATCTCAATAATCTTGCCCTCTTTGGCTTTTAGTTTTTGTTGTAAAAAGGTGGGAAGATCCACTTTCCCAATGAAGCAGATGCCTTGTGAGTCCTTGCGCGTGGCGGTTGCAAATTCGTGCTCTTCGGCCAGCCGGCGCACTTCGGGTTTATCCAGGTGTCCTATGGGAAAAAGTGCCGGAGCCAGCTGTTCCTGACTCAGTTGGCACAAAAAATAACTTTGATCCTTGTTTTTGTCAAGCCCTGCCAGCAGTCGGTGAACCGGTTTGCCGTCAATATCGATCGTTTCTTTCCGGGCATAGTGACCGGTAGCTACATAGTCGGCGCCCAATTTCAGGGCCTCTTTTACGAAAAGATCGAACTTTATTTCCCGGTTGCACAATACATCGGGGTTGGGTGTGCGTCCTTTGGCATACTCGGCAAACATATATTCGGTAACGCGCGAAAAGTAGGCTTCGCTAAGATCGACAAAATGCAGGGGTATCGCTAGTTTTTCAGCAGTCATCTTGGCAAACAACCAATCATCTTCCCATGCACAGCTGCTGGTGAGAGTTACCGAAGCATCGTCCCAATTTTTCATAAACAGCCCTTCCACCTGGTAGCCCTGCTCTTTAAGTAGTTGAGCTGCAATGCTTGAATCTACTCCCCCCGATATGCCTACTATAACTTTTTTCACGCTGGTATCTCCTGTTATCCATGATTCTGTTCTGTGCGCAAATATACAAATCTTCCAACGAATGAACCCACCACCTTTGAAATTTGGTGTGGGTAATCTGTTGGTAAAATCTGTTTCTAAAATGACTACCCTGCTGATAGAAATTCTACCTTTGAAGAGAAAATCAAGTTATCTGATTATGCCCTTAACTGTATACAAAGCTTCTGCCGGTTCGGGAAAAACTTATACCCTTACGCGCGATTACCTGCAAATAGCTTTTCGTTCGCCTAACTATTTTGAGCGCATTCTGGCGGTTTCCTTTACCAATAAAGCTGCCGGTGAAATGAAAGCCCGTATTTTGCGTGAGCTTAGTGCCTTGGCCGATGGACGGAAAAGCGACTTTACCGACTATTTTCTTACACAGTTTGGTGGCCACGAACAACAACTGGCCCAGCGGGCAACGCAATGCCTTCAGCAGATACTGCACAATTACCATCGATTTGCAGTGGGCACTATTGATCAGTTTTTTCAAAAAGTGCTGCGTGCCTTTATTCGCGAACTCAAGCTACAGCCGGTTTACAAGTTGCAGTTGGACGATTCTGAGGTGATTCGAAAGGCTATTGATACCTTGTTGTTGAAGGTGGAAGAGAGCCCTGAACTGCAAGCGTGGCTCAAGGAGATGGCCTTGGCACGCATCGAGGAGGGCAAATCCTGGGATTTTCGTTATGCCATTGAATCCTTCTCACCTGAATTGTCCAAAGAGCATTTTCAGGAATTTCGCGAGGTGCTGTACGACAAGGTACACGACAAAACTTTTATGCAAAAATGGCTGAAGCAGATTCATGGCGAAGTCAAACGATTTGATAAAACACTAAAAGAATATGGAAATAGAGGATTGGAGGCCATGGAAAGCCATGGTTTATCCATTGATGATTTTAAAGGCAAGGGAAGAGGCCCCGCTGCACACTTTAAGAAACTAGTGGAAAAGGAGCCTAAGGATGCTGAACCTTCCACAACTGCTCGCAAAGCACTGAATGATCCGGGAGAATTTTCGACCAAAACAGCGCCCGGCGATGTGGTGCTCTTTGCCGAGCAAACATTAGCGCCACTGTTGCGTGAGGCTATGGGCTTTTACGATGAACATATAAAGCGCTATAATACCCTTAATGAGGTAAAACGACATATTTATGTATTGGGTCTGGTAACGGATATCTCGGCCCAGGTTCGTACCTATTGCAACGACGAGAATTTGTTTCTGCTTTCAGATACTTCCCGCCTTATTCAGTTGATAATTGACGGAAACGAGGCCCCCTTTCTCTACGAAAAGGTAGGCAATCATTACAATCACTTCATGATTGATGAGTTTCAGGATACCTCCCGGTTGCAATGGGATAACTTTCGTCCGCTGATAGCCAATAGCCTGGCTGAAGGGCATGAGAGCTTGTTAGTGGGTGATATTAAGCAGTCGATATACCGTTGGCGAAATGGCGATTGGGATATTCTGGCCCGACAGGTGTACCAAAATTTCCAACACCAGGGAGTGGAGACACGCACCCTCGATCATAACTGGCGAAGTAAGAAACAGGTAGTGGCTTTTAATAACAGTTTGTTTCGAACAATGGCGCAGATCTTACAGAACGAACTGAATGCAGAATTTCCTGATGAACAGGAAAATCCATGGGCTGACGTTATTGTGGATGCCTATGCCGACACGATGCAAAAGGTTATTGATAAGCCGGCTAAGGAGGGTGGGTTTGCGAAGTTTGAATTTGTGGAACGGGAGAAACTCTCGGAAGCCCGCGAGGAGGTGTTAGCTGAGAAAATTCCTGAAACCTTGCGCAAGCTTCAGGATAAAGGCTATGCGCTGAAAGATATAGCCATTTTAGTACGGCGGGGCAGCGAAGGACAGGCTGTAGCCGATGCATTAATGGCCTGTCAGGAGGAAGCCTCACCCGATACTCCCTATCGGTACGATTTTATTTCCAACGATTCCCTTTTTCTTTATAAGGCTACGCCTGTAAGGTTGTTGGTAGCTTTACTCAGCTTTGTGAATGATCCGGTGTCGCTGGACAGGGCTGCCATTGTTAACGAGTACGCCCGGTATATCGGAGTGGAGGAAAAGGGCACACATGCTTTGTTTGTCGATGAGGCACCCGATCTGTTGAGCGATCTTCCGCAGTGGAAACATTTGGCGGTACACGAATTGGTCGACAGGCTCATTGCTCGGTTTGGGTTGTATAAAGATCAAAAATATTTCCCCTATTTGCAGGTTTTTCAGGATGTTGTGCACTCCTATGTACAGGAAAATCCAGTAGATGTGTTTTCTTTCCTTACCTGGTGGGACCAGGAGGGAGGGACCAAAACATTAACGGTAAACGAACAGCAGGATGCCATTCGCATTATCACCATACATAAATCCAAAGGGTTGCAGTTTAAGGCGGTGCTTGTTCCTTTTTGTGAATGGCCCATAGGTGTGCATGGAACATTAAGTCCGCTGATGTGGTGTATACCGCAAGAGGCTCCATTGAATGAATTGCCGGTGGTGCCCTTTAAATACAGCAAAAAAATCATGCCCAACTCCTCCTTTCAGGCGGAGTATTTCCAGGAGACCATGCGCCAGTATGTGGACAACCTGAATCTGGCTTATGTGGCCTTTACCCGTGCCGAGGAGGCACTTTTTGCCTTTGCTCCTGCACAAATTCCTTCCCAAAAGTCCAAAAGTGCTGGCCATATCGGACATATGATGAAAAAAGCCGCTGAAGTATTCGTCAATTTCTTTGGCGATACTCCCGGAGAGGGGTTTGTGGATCTTACCGAAAAAATAGAGGAAAAAGAGCAAAGCTGGGCGGTAGTTGTGGGTGACTTGTCTGAGAGCCTTGATGAGGCCACGGAAAGTGCTACCCTGCAACTGGATGCCTACCATGTGTATCCCGGTCAGCAGCGTTTGCGCATGAAACAGTACGCTGCCGACTACTTTATAACCGACAGGGAGCAGCAACTAACGGCCATAAATCAAGGCAACTTGTTGCATGAAGCTTTTTCCTATATAAAAACACCCGAAGATGTGCCGGCAGCTGTGCAGCGGTTAGTTTTCGACGGAAAGATCAGCACTCGTGAGCAGCCCGACTATGAAAAGAAACTTTCCGTATTTTTAGCACATCCGGAGGCACGTGACTGGTTTTCGGGAAGCTGGCAAATACATACCGAGAATGAAATTATCCTGCCACAAAAGTATTTGGAGCGTGCCGGCCATTCTGCAGGTAAGCAGTGGTCATACCGACCCGACCGGGTATTGAGTCGGGAAGGAAAAACATTGGTAATCGATTTTAAATTTGGTGAAACCCGCGGGCATCATGATGGCTATGTGCGACAGGTGCAGCGATATGTTTCGCTTTTACAGGATATGGGATATCAAAAGGTTGAAGGCTACCTGTGGTATGTGAAAGCCGGTGAGGTTGTTTTGTGTAATGAGTAAATTATGAGTGACGAAAAAACATACGTTTGGGGGCATAAACGGCGATTTAATGCCTATAGTAACTATTTTAAACGCACTTTTGGCGAGCGGCTACAAAAGCTCTCAATTGATGCAGGTTTTACCTGTCCCAATCGTGATGGGACGGTAGGTCGCGGAGGTTGTACCTATTGCAATAATCTGGCCTTCAATCCTTCGTACTGCATGCCCGAAAAGTCCGTGAGCCAGCAAATTGAGGAGGGAATTGAGTTTCATAGAGCCCGGTATCGACGTACACGCAAGTATTTGGCTTATTTTCAGGCGTACTCCAATACTTATGCGCCCGTTGAGCAATTGCGAAAGATTTATGATGAAGCTTTAGCTATGGAGGGAGTTGTTGGCCTTGTAATCGGTACTCGTCCTGACTGTATCGATGAGGAGAAGCTTGCCTATTTCCGGGAGTTGGCCCAATCGCACTACATAACTATTGAGTATGGTATTGAGTCGTGTTACGACGAAACACTGCGCCGCATAAACCGGGGACACGATTTTGCCAGTGCGCAGAGGGCTCTTGAGTTGACCGCCCGCTATGGTTTGCGCACCGGAGCACATTTTATTTTTGATCTGCCGGGCGAAACACGTGAGATGATGCTGAAACAGGCCGATATTATATCACAAATGCCTTTGCAGTCGGTAAAGTTCCATCAGTTACAGGTGATGAAAGATACCTTCATGGCAAAAGAGTACCAGGAACACCCGGAAACCTTTCGCTTTTTTGAGCTGGAGGAGTATCTGGACTTTTTCGTCTCCTTTTTGGAGCGCCTGAATCCGGCAATTGTAGTGGAGCGGTTTGTTGGCGAAGCCCCACCGCGTTTTCGAGTGTCGCCGGATTGGGGGAATTACAGAAACGACCAGTTGGTTACTATGTTAGAGCAAAAACTAAAAGAGAAAGATACATGGCAAGGAAAAAAGTATCAGCCGCAGGCATAATCCTGCTCATCGGGTTATTGGGAAGTTTTTATGGGTGCAAAAATCGTAGCCAAACCTCTTCACCCCAATGGAGTGAGCAATCGATAGAAACCGGCGATTTGCTGTTTCAGGATATCGATTGTGGGCCGCTGTGCGAAGCTATTGAGCGTGTTACACAAAGTATCAGAGGCGTGCATTTTTCGCATGTGGGTATTGCCCAATGGAAAAACGACAACCTATATGTATTGGAAGCCTCACAAGGGAGTGTGCATTATACG
>JAWOEH010000019.1:0-7396 GCA_046482855.1 Bacteroidales bacterium
AGCCCCGATGAGGTGCAGACACTTTTCCACGAGTTTGGTCATGGTCTGGACGGGTTATTTGCTGAAACTTCCTATCCTGCCAGCTATATTGCCTGGGATTTTGTGGAGTTGCCCTCACAAATCATGGAGCACTGGTCAATGCACCCAGAAGTATTGAAAGTGCACGCAAAACATTACAAAACAGGTGAAGCCATTCCCCAAGAGATGTTGACAAAACTGGATAAGAGCAGCAAATTCAACCAGGGATTTGCCACCACCGAGTATTTGGCAGCTTCCTTATTAGATCTTGCTTATCATACCATGGAAGAGCCTAAAGATCTTGATATTGCCAATTTTGAAAAGGACTATCTGGAGTCGATGGGGTTGATTCCTCAAATCGAGTCGCGTTACCGTAGTACTTATTTCAACCACATTACCGGCGGATACGATGCTGGATATTATAGCTACATATGGGCCGGTGTGTTGGATAACGACGCTTTTGAAGCCTTTAAGGAACATGGATTATACGATCAGGAAACGGCTCGTAAATTCCGTGAGCATGTGTTGGCTAAGAATGGTATCCAAAACGCTATGGAAATGTATGTGAATTTCCGTGGTCGCGAACCTAAAGAAGAGCCTTTACTGCGAAACAGAGGTTTGTTATAGAAAGTTATATTTAACGATTGAGAAGAGGGAGCCTGGTGCTTCCTCTTTTTTTGTTATTTCTACTCAGCTTGAACTTGTACCTTTATTCCCTAATCCTGTATAGGGCGCCAGGAATAATTTCGTAGAAACGTACACTCTGCTGATGTAGGCAATTTTAATTATCTTTACTTGGCAAGACTAAAATTGAGGTTATGAATAAAAAGTTTCGGCAGATTAGTTTAATGGGCCTTTTGGTCTTTGGTTTTGGAGCTTACCTGGTGCAGGATTTCTATCCCTGGCTGTTGTGGTTGCTCTTCCCTCTGGAAGTGTTGTGTGTTTTTGTCGACTGGCTGTTACAGCAGCAGCAGTTGAACCAACAAAAGGCTGTAAAACTTGGGAAAAGCCGGTGGACACTCTGGCAAATGATGGGTTATGTATTGGTGGGCCTTCTGTTTTTGTTTCTGGGGATACGCGACTCCCTTCAGGATTCGCAAAGTTTTTATGCGCAGTTGAATGCTCAGGTACCAGCCGGCAGTTTATTTCTTGTGGGCGGCTATTTTAAGTACTTTCCCTATTTTGTGTGGGTGGATGGTAAACGTATGCATTTTGGCTATAATATCGGGAAAAATACCTGGCAGCTAAATCATCTGGTACAAGTGCGCATGAAGGATACCTTTCTTTCACTGGAAGATACCCACAGCACAATGGAGGTAGACCTTTCTCTTCTTTCCCCTGCTGAACGGCAGCGTCTTCGTGCGTTTATGAGTAAACGCCTGGGTAAACGCATGAAAGAGTAGTTGCCATTACTTATTGTCGCTCCCGTGAAAGCTTCGAATGGTGTTGGCATCGATGATGTGCGTGCCGGTTAAATTTGCCGAGGTTGCATAATGTTCCATTGCTGCGGCAACTTGTGAGGCATGAACTGGTTTGTACTTTTTCAGTTTTCCAATCATCAATGGGCCAAAGAGCTTCATTATCCATTCGCCTAACTTTTCGCCAAATCGAAACTCTTTTCTTGGTCCCAATAACAGTGAGGGATGGTATATGAACAGGTCGCGGTAGGGAAGTGCTTTTATGGCCTCCTCCATTTGGCCTTTGGTTTTCAGGTAAAAGTTGCCGGCATTTGCCTTAGCCCCGATTGATGATACCACATGGAAGCTTTCTGCATTATATGTAAGTCCCAATTTGGCAAGATTTTCTACGTAGAATAAATCTACTTTACGGAAGTTCTCTTTACTACCCGCTTTTTTGGCTGTGGTGCCCAAGGTACAAAATACATCATCTATTTTTTCGGTAAGATCCCAATGGTCTGGTTGATCAAAGTCCACGGTGTGATACACCACGCCATTTATTTGTTGTTTAGGCATTTTTCGTGTGATTACGTGGATGGTTTGGTATTCACCGCTTTCTAATAGTTGTTGCATCAAATAGCTGCCAATAAGACCTGTGGCACCGGCAATAAGTGCTTTCTTCATAACAGATGGCGTTTTGTGTTCTCTTGATATAACCGTCATTGGGAGTTTTTGTTTGCAATTTTAATTGGCTGCCCGGATAGTTGTCGTAAGTAGGTTAATGGTAAAAAAATACTATATTTAAAAACTATCGTCCGAAGAAATTTGGGCTAACTTGTTTAGATTGCTTCGGTTTCCTCGCAATGATACGTATTTATTGGATTGATATAGGGCGGATGGGGTTGGATTTCGGCTAAGCCAAAAACCAACCCCATCCGCCCCAAACTTCCCTTAAGTGCCTACCATTGCGAACGTAGTGAAGCAATCTAAATTCTTTAACCGGACTATCGTGATAGTTAATGAATCATCCTAATACAACTAACCAAAATGAAAAGCTTACTTACCCTGTTCTTGTTGTTTTGTGCTGTATTCACAAATGCCCAAAACCCTATTGCTATCTCGTATGCCGATAAGCTTGATAGTGCTAATTTACGAGTCAGTTTAAAAGTGTTGACCTCCACAGCTATGAACGGACGAAAATCCAGCGAAGCAGGTGGGCAAATGGCTGCTGACTATTTAATTGAGCAATTGACCCAATATGGAGTGGAGCCGGCATTTCAACGTTCCTACAAACAAAGCATTCAGGCTTACCAGAAAACTTCGGCAAATAAATATTTTTATCTACCCTCTTTTAATTATGCCCAAAGCTACAGCTACGATAATGCGTCGCAGCACGATTCTGTGATAATGGCGGATTCGATTGTTTTTGCCGGTTATGGTGTGCACGATGCTACTTATAACGACTTTTCAGGTGTGGATATACAGGGAAAAGTTGTGATGGTGTTGGAAGGAGAGGGGCCAAGGAATAAATTTGGTGTAAAATGCCATACCAGCGGAAGTGCTCCGGATATGGACTATATCCGCTCGCAGCGACCGGCTGCTTTATTTCTGGTCCGTAAGGATTTTAACAATTTTGGAAATTATTCCTACAACAGGGTTCACTTCTCTTCTGCAACAAACCAAGAAATGATACCGGTGGTTAAGATTAATGAGTTATTAGCCAATTCTTTGCTTGCGCCTGCGAGGAAATCTGTGAAACAACTGCAGTATGAGATGGAACAGAATTGTAGACCTGCTAGCTTTGAATTTGCTATACCTGTGCACTTTAACGGAAATAATGCCTATAAATTGGCTGATATAGATAATATCGTGGCTGTGGTAGAAGGTTCCGATTTAAAGGATGAGTGTGTTGTCCTGATGGCTCATTACGACCATATTGGCAAAACTTATGGTGGAGAGGTATACCCGGGAGCTGACGACAATGCCTCAGGGGTTTCGGCTGTTTTAGAAGTGGCACGATTGCTTAATGCGGCAAAAAAAGCTGGGAAGGGCCCCCGTCGTTCCGTTGTTATGCTTTTTACTACTGCCGAAGAAGACGGGTTGCACGGCTCGGATTATTATGTGAAGCATCCGGTATTTCCATTGGATAAGACCGTGGCAGCTATTAATCTGGATATGGTGGGGCGCAACGGATCACAGGTAGCCGAAGAATCCATTGCTAAAGGGTATATCTATGCTCTTACCCATACCAGGGACTACACCGATACCCTTGTTAGTATCCCCGACAGCATTAACCGGATGACGACAAATCTGCATCTCCTGAAGGATGAGGGTTCTTCTTACAACAATTTTTTCAGTCGTTCGGATCATTATAACTTTTTTCGTAAGGGTATTCCCAGTATTTTCTTTACCAATGGGAGTCATGAAGATCTTCATAAAACAACGGATGTTGCCGCTAAAATTGAGATGGACGCTATGCAGCAGCGAACGAAATTGGTTTTTCTTACGGTTTGGGAATTGGCAACGAATATTTCGCCTTTTAAACCGCTAATAACCGATGTAAGCGAATAGTATGTTTATTGAGATTAGCCAGTTGTAAGGTTTCGTCAAGGTTATTGTTCGTAGCTAATGGTTGCTTGGAACCAGTATCGTTTCTTTTATAATGGTCAGCAATTTTTTTGTGAATATTGAGAGAGTAAATATGGTGTATACAGATCTTTATTTTCAACAGAAAAGTATAGGATGCGCACTTTCTTATAAATAAATGATAAAGAAAAAGTAAATTAAAGGCCTGACATTTCAGGCCTTTAATTTTATGTGTTTTATTGAGCAAATATACTAGTATTTAAATGAACAGAAATGAATGTGTTGTAGTATTTTATATTAGTATAAATTCTGTGTGTTTTTATTTTTTTGGTCTTTCTCTAAACCTATTTACCCTACTGTAATCAGATAATAATATCTTTAAATATTGATATCGTCGTAAATACATTTATTCCAGTTAATCGAGCTTTTAGGGAAATAGTAGATGAATTTTTCATATTACGAAAAAAAATAGTTAAATTGATGTTAGTTATGCTTGTGTGGCCTGTGTAATGCATTGTAAGTAAGTATATAGGATATGTTGTATAGCATCATAAGCTAACCTTGAATAGATTATTAAAGGATATTAATATCTTTATTGTAGTGAATAAAAAATGTAAATAGCATGAAAAAAACTGATGTATTAATTATTGGCGGAAGTGCAGCAGGAATGGTTGCTGCATTGACCGGAAAATCAAATTATCCCGACAAAAGTTTTACCCTCGTTAAGAAACAAAAAGAGGTGATGGTTCCCTGTGGAATTCCTTATATTTTTGGCACACTGGAAAGCAGTGACAAAAATGTAATGCCTGTTGACACAATGTTGGGAAATAAAGGCGTTGAATCGATTGTTGATGAAGCCCTTGATATCGACAAAAGCAATAAGGTAGTTACCTTTGCCAGTGGTGAAAAAATTCAGTATGAAAAGCTGGTTATTGCTACGGGTTCAACTCCCTCAAGACCTAAATGGTTGGCTGGTGCCAATTTAGATAATGTCTTTGTTATTCCTAAGGATAAAATGTACTTGGATGAAACCAAAGCTAAATTGGCAGGCAAGAAGAATATTGCTGTAATAGGAGCCGGATTTATCGGGGTTGAGTTTTCCGATGAATTGAATAAACAAGGCTATCATGTGACGCTGGTAGAGAAGCTTCCACATATTTTAGGCGTATCATTCGATGTGGAATTAAGTGAAAAGATAAGTGAAATACTTAAAGAGAGGGGCATAAAGATTAAGACAGGCAAAGGCATCGTGAAGATTAACGGTGCTTCGAAAGTGGAAAACATCGAACTGGAAGGGGGCGAAAAGCTGGATGTTGATGCAGTGATACTGTCCATGGGATATCTTCCCAATGTAGCGTTAGCACGCAAAGCCGATATGATGATTGACAGCAGCAATTTTATTGTGGTGGATGAATATATGAGAACACCCGACGATGATATATTTGCCATAGGAGATTGTGCGCAAAAGCGCGATTTTGTCACCCGACGACGTGTGCCTACCATGTTGGCCTCCACAGCCTGTGCCGAAGCTCGTATTTGCGGCATGAATCTTTTTAATATCAATGTGGTGAAAACATTTAGCGGGACTATTGCCATTTACTCAACAGCAGTGGGAGATACAGGTTTTGGTACTGCAGGAATTACCGAACAACATGCCAGGCAGGAAGGAATAGTTACCGAGTCGGCACTTTTTGAGGGCATCAATCGGCACCCGGGTAAGTTACCTGATACAGGCAAACAGATTGTTAAGCTGATTGCTGCAAAAAAATCCGGAATCATTATTGGGGGCGAAGTTATTGGTGGCATGGAAGCCGGAGAGCTTACCAATGTGATTGGTTTGGCTATTCAAAATAGAATGTCGGTTCACTCATTTCTTACCATGCAAATTGGTACCCATCCTTGTTTAACAGCCTCTCCGGCCGCCTACCCGTTGGTTAAAGCGGCTGAACTTATTGCCATGAAATTATAAATTAATTATCTCGAGGCATGTTGCACTTCACTTTTGGTAAATAGTGTTAATACTTTTTAGAACGACCGAACTGTAACTGATCGGTTGTTCTTGTTTTGTCAGGTTCCAGTATACCAACAATTGTTATACAACAAAAATGAAGAGCATACTTCATTTGCTCTTCGCTCGATGTAATTTATTGGTAGAAAAGGGTTTGATATATGGATATTTTTTCATTAATTAGTGAGTCGGTGCTTGCTTGTTGAAAATGGCAATCTTTGTAGAAATCTTGTTCTTCTGCTTTACCAAAAAGGGATGAGCTGGTAGATAAGGCATAATGCTAATTTTTTAAAGAGGATCCAATGCTTCAATCTTTTTTTTCGTTTTTTGCGTCCTTATGGGAAACCGGAGCTGTACTTTTAGTAACCATAGCTCTTCTTTTGTTTAATAATTGGCTTTTTAAACACCTGGAATCCGGAACCTCCAGTCACCATATTTCCAAGCGTTTCGTAGGTTTTTTTATCGTTCTGATGGCCGCTGTTGCCTTTATCTTATCGTTACCCATAACCAATACAACTAAGGGGCAGATACTTAGCTTTCTGGGCATCATCATTAGTGCCGGTATCGCCCTGAGTTCAACAACGGTTCTGGGTAATATCATAGCCGGAATTATGAATAACTCCATGAATCGGTTTAAAAATGGGGATTTGATTCGTATTGGAGATCTTCATGGACGGGTAACTCGTAAGAGTATTTTTCATACCGAATTGCAATTGGAGGATAGCAACTTTATTACCGTGCCCAATCTGTTTATTGCCACAAATCCCGTAAAACTCACACGTAAAACCAATAGTGTTATTTCTACTACTGTATCGTTGGGCTATGATGTGTCCCGCTCAAAAATTGAGGAAGCTTTGCTACGGGCAGCAAAAGATACAGGGTTGACAGACCCCTATGTATACATAACCCAATTGGGCGATTTCTCCGTAGTGTACAAAATCCATGGATTTCTGGCTGACAGCAATAAGTTTTTCAGCACCAACTCTTTGCTTAATGCAAACGTAATGGATGCACTTCATAAAGAGAGTATTGAGATTGTATCGCCAACGTTTATGAACCAACGGCAGGTAAATGAGCAGAATTTTATACCTAAGTATCATGTGCAAAAGCCCGATAATATTGAAACCAAAGCCCCTGAGAGTTTAGTCTTTGATGAAGCCATAAAATCCGAAAAGATCGAGAAGAAAAAAGAGTACCTACAACAATTAACCGAGAATTATGAGAAGTTGAAAAGCAAAAGTAAAGAGTTGAAGGATAAGGAAGCTATTGGGGAGGCCGAGAAAAAACTCGAGCAGATGGAGGATCTTAAAAAGAAGATTGAAACAAATATTGCGGAACGGCGTGATGCTCACAAAGGGTAAAGCTATAAGGGGATATAGCCTTGCAG
>JAWOEH010000084.1:0-27899 GCA_046482855.1 Bacteroidales bacterium
GACATTAAGCAAGCAGTAGAAACTTTACGAAAGGGTGGCACCCTTATCTATCCCACCGATACCATTTGGGCATTGGGATGTGATGCAACAAATGCACAGGCAGTAGATACTGTTTTCAAGATCAAAAATCGCAAGGAATCCAAAAGCCCGATTGTGTTGGTCTCCGATATTGGCATGTTGCAAAATTACATTCAAGAGCTGCCCGAGGTTGCCTGGGACTTAATCGAATATGCCGACAAGCCCCTTACGCTCATTTTTGACGGGGCACGCAACCTGGCTCCCAACGTCATTGCCAATGACGGCAGTATAGCCATACGAGTAGTGAAAGACGAATTCGCCCGGCAACTTATCGAACGATTTCATAAACCCATTGTTTCCGCCTCGGCCAATATCAGTGGAGAGCCACACCCTAACTTCTTCGACGAAATTAGTGAAGAGGTAAAAACAGCTGTTGACTATATTGTAAGCTGGGGACAAGAAGACAGCACCCCCAGGGATTCTTCCAGTATCATGAAAATTAAAAACAATGGCGAATTCAAACTGATTCGACAATAGGGCATCTTTCAATAGCGATACCCCATTGCCTCTATCAGATCTTTATCGTTCCCGAACATGTCCTGAGCCCACAACCCGGGCATCAATTAAAGCCTCTCCTTCATAGTATACATTCCCGCTGCCCGTAACAGTTATGGCAAGATCTTCCATGGCCTTTACATAGCTATTCCCACTTCCCGAAATGGATACACGTGCGTTCTCAAAAGCTAAGCCGCTCCCTTTATAATTCCCGGAACCAGTGACTTTAACGTCCAATTCATCACCAGGTCTAGCCCCTTTTACCTGAATGGAACCACTGCCTGAAATTTTTGCCTGTAAATCCTCAACGGTCAGATCTTTCATAGAGATATCTCCACTCCCGGTTACCGTTAACCGCAATGCCCTCGTGCTTATAGGATCTGGGGCAAGTAAATCACCAGACCCGGTAACAGCAAAAGCCACAAGCGTTGGTAGTTGAACATACACTTTGATGCGATCAGGATTGCCGAATTGCCAGGGCTTTTTATACTTTATCTTCAGGGAAGATCCCGAAACAAACACCTCAACCTCCTCCAGAGTTTCCTGCTCCCCTTCCAGGCGACATTCAAATGTTTCTCCTTGCGTTAAATAACAATCGGCAGCTATGGCCAATTCTACTTCATCAAAACCACTCACTGCTATTGTTTTCGATTGGCCCTTAGCCAATTGAGCATTGGTGAGAAGAAACAAAACCATTGCCAGGTAATAAACTACATTTTTCATACACGTTTATTTATAGATTATTTGACGAAAAGACGTTAGCAACTGCCTTTGCGCTGCATTTTTTTTTATTTTTGTTAATTATAGCTTTCAATTTTAACACTCAGTTAAACTTATAATAACACAAATATGTTGTTCCCAAAATCGTATACACCCCGCTGGGTAGTCTTTCTGATTGATTTGATGATTTGTGCTGTATCCATTGCCTTAGCTTTTGTTTTGCGATTCAACTTTTCTATTCCGCAGACATACATGCAGAGTATGTATTTCATCATCCCCTTTGTGCTATTTATTCGTTCAATAACATTCTTGATTTTCCGATCCTATGCCGGAATCATTCGATACTCAGGGGCAAAAGACACAGAGCGGATTTTTCTTGTAAGTTTTACCGGAAGTATCATGTTTGTCATTCTTAACTACGTTAGCTACTACTTTATAAAAGGCCAGTTCATTATTCCCTTCTCCATTATTTTTATCGATTTTTTCACCACTGTCTTTCTTCTTGCCTCCTTCAGGCTTGTGACCAAAGCGGTGTACCTGGAGATATACAACCCTTCGCGCGACAAAACGAACATTGTAATATATGGTGCGGGACAATTTGGTGTTATTGCCAAACGAACCCTCGACCGCGATGCAGGAACAAAAATGAAAGTGGTAGCCTTCATCGACAAAAACTCTGGTAATGCGGGAAAAAAATTAGAAGGTATAACAATTTATCCCTCCGAGGTTATTGGCCAGCTTCAGGAGAAGCACCAAATTGATAAACTGATTATCGCAAAAGAGCATATTTCTTCAGACGAAAAGCAAGAGGTAATTGATTTAGGTCTTGAACACGATATTCAAGTATTGTCCGTACCCGATATTGATACCTGGATTAATGGGGAATTAAGCTTTAATCAGATTAAAGAGATAAATATTGAAGATTTGCTGGAGCGCCCCCCAATAAAACTGGATGTCCAAGAGATCAAACGTAAGACCCTTAACAAAACAATTTTGGTAACCGGAGCAGCCGGTTCTATTGGGAGCGAAATTGTACGGCAGTTGATTCCATTTCACCCCAAACGCATTGTACTGCTCGATCAGGCAGAATCGCCCTTGTATGATATGGAGTTGGCACTTCAGGAGAAATACAATTTTTACAACTTCGATATTGTTATTGGTAATATTGCTGATGAATACCGTATTCGCGAACTCTTTAATACCTTCCGCCCCAGCATGGTTTATCATGCAGCAGCCTACAAGCATGTGCCCATGATGGAACACAACCCCACCGAAGCCCTTCGAACAAACATCCTGGGAACGAAAACCATCGCAGATGTATCCAACGAATTTGAAGTAAAAGAGTTTGTCATGGTCTCTACTGATAAAGCTGTCAATCCCACTAATGTTATGGGGGCCTCAAAGCGAATAGCAGAAATATATATACAGGCATTAAATCAGGTATCAACAACAAATTATATTACAACACGATTTGGAAATGTGCTGGGCTCCAATGGTTCTGTTATTTTACGCTTCAAAAAGCAGATCGATTCCGGCGGACCTATAACCGTTACCCATCCGGAGGTTACTCGTTTCTTCATGACCATTCCCGAAGCTTGCCAGCTGGTATTGGAAGCCAGCGCCATGAGCAAAGGAGGAGAGATATTCATTTTTGATATGGGCAAGAGTGTGAAAATTATTGATCTTGCCAAGAAAATGATAAAACTTTCCGGATTAGCCATTGGCAAGGATATTCAGATTAAGTTTACAGGCTTACGACCAGGAGAGAAACTTTATGAAGAGCTCTTAGCAGATAAAGAAAATACCGTCGCCACCTTTCATGAGAAAATTATGATTGCCAAGGTGCGCAAATATGAATTTCACAAAGTCTTCGAACAAATTCAAACACTTCTTGCTTTACAAAAGGGGCACGACAACATGGAAATTGTTAAACAGATGAAACGAATAACCCCTGAGTTTAAAAGCCAAAACTCCCAATACGAAGAACTTGATATGGAGATTACAGAGGAGAAAAACTAAATGGAAATTTACAAACACGAAACCGAGATTCAATTACGCTTTAACGATATTGACATGCTGGGTCATGTGAGTAATTCCATCTACCAGAACTATTTCGACCTGGCGCGTACAGCTTACTTCAAACAAGCACTCTCTTCGCCCATCAATTGGAAAGAGACAGCTTTGGTTTTAGCCAGCATAAAGATTGATTATAAAAAGCCCATCTTTTTTGATGAGCAGGTATCCGTTGTTACAAGGGTATATCATTTGGGAAATAAGAGCTTAAAAATGCACCAAAAACTCATCAATAAGATTACACGCGAGGAACATGCCATAAATGATGCTGTTCTTGTGGCATTCAATTTCAACAACAACCAACCCGTTTTAGTACCTGAAATGTGGAAAGAGGAGATTTCCCAGTTTGAAGATTAAAGATCTAAAAGTCCTTCGGGAAGCTCCAGGAATAGTCGCTTTTGCTGCTCATCAAGTGAAAGAATCAAATCTTCATGAATGGGCAAGGTAAAAGCCTTACCTAAGTTATTCTCGACAATAAGCAGTGGGTTTTGCGGCAGTGGGTCAATGGCCACTACTTTCCCGATGTATTCTTTTTGATTAAAAACGCTATACCCTATCAATTGAGCTGAAAACTTTTCCTCCTCATCGAGCTCCGAGGAGGCAACATAGCATTCACAACCCACTAAATATTGCGCCTGCTCATGGGTGGTTACATCCTGGAGCAGAACATAGGCGGAATGCCGCGCTTTGGGTCGAATATCGGAAAGAAAAAAGGGAACCAATCCGCCTTCTATAAGAAGAAAGATCAATTCCCAATGCGTACTATCTTCTGATTCAATTTGCGTTAACTGTAAAATAAGCTCTCCGCGATTTCCGGAGGTCTTAAGCAGTTGGCCAATGGCGGTTGTAGCTTCATGAATCATACATGAGAAAGAATAAAGCGTATGCTATTCCTCACTCTTTTCGGCTTCATCACTTGCAGCTTCCTCGGTTGGTTCTGCTGCAGCTTCCTCTGCCTCACCCTGGGCTTCTGCCTCGGCAGCTTTAGCAGCATCTTGAGCCTCTTTTTGTTTCTTGGCAAGCTCAGCAGCGCGTTCTTCGTTCACTTTACGTTCTGCTTCTAATTGCTTGGCAGCCTCCTCGTCGGCGGCTTTCTTAACACCATCACGCTGGGCATCAAGTTTTGCCTCTTTTTCCTTCAGCCAAGCTTCAAATTTCTCCTCTGCTTGTGCCTCGGTAAGAGCTCCTTTTTTCACACCTTCCAAGAGGTGTTTCTTGAGAAGCACTCCTTTATAGGACAAGATAGCTTTTACGGTATCCGTAGGTTGAGCGCCTTTGCGTAACCAATCCAATGCTTTGTCAAAATCAAGATTGATTGTAGCAGGATTTGTGGTAGGATCGTAGTTTCCTACGCGTTCGATAAATTTACCATCTCGTGGCGCCCTGCTATCTGCTATCACAATGTGATAGAATGGTCTTCTCTTTCTACCTTTTCTAGATAAACGAATTTTTACAGGCATACTCGAATTTTAATTAATGAATAAAAAATAACCTACTTTTAATGTCCGGCAAAGATACAACTATTATTCTTTTTAGAAACCCACTGTGTCAAAAAATCCCGACAACGCCATTCATTTTTTTCTCATCTGCTGTCTCTTATCCGAACATTGGGCATTCCGGCATGTTTTAGTAAAAGCAATTTTCAATACTTATTAACACTCCTTTAGCAAACTATTTATATTACTATTTTTGTAGATCTATTTGCCAAATTCATTTGATTTATGATACCCTTTACGCATTTACACGTCCATACACAATACTCCATCCTCGATGGAGCCTCCGATGTATCAACACTTATAAAAAAAGCCGTGGATGATGGTATGCCAGCTGTAGCCATCACCGACCATGGAAATATGTTTGGAGCGAAAGACTTTTTTAACACAGCTAAGAAAAATGGCATTAAGCCCATTTTGGGATGTGAAACCTATGTGGCCAAAGGCAGCAGATTCGAGAAATCCGACAAAACCGACCGGGGACATCACCTGATCCTCCTGGCAAAAAATAAAACCGGCTATCACAATTTAATCAAGATGGTTTCCTACGGATTTACTGAAGGATTCTACTTTAAGCCTCGTATCGACAAAGAACTTTTGCGAACCTATAACGAAGGGATCATTTGTGCCTCGGCATGTTTAGGCGGAGAAATTCCCCAAGCCATTATGCGCTCAGGAAAAGAGGCAGGAATAGAGGTCGCTCAGGAATACAAAGCGATATTTGGCGACGACTTCTACCTGGAGCTTCAACGTCACCCCTCTGGCGACCCTCAAAAAGATGAGGATATTTACAACCGACAGGTGGAGGTAAACGCTGTTTTATTGGAAATTGCCCGTGAACTGAATATCAAAGTAATTGCTACCAACGACGTTCACTTTATTAATGCGGAAGATGCAGAAGCCCATGACCGGCTCATCTGTTTAAATACCGGCAAAGATCTGGACGATCCCAACCGAATGCGGTATACAACACAAGAGTTCTTCAAAACCCAGCAGGAGATGAACGAACTGTTTGCAGACATTCCGCACGCACTGGAAACCACCAGCGAAATTGCAGCAAAAGTTGAGGCCTATGAGCTCGACAGCGATCCAATTATGCCGGAGTTTGAGCTCCCGGAAGGATTCGATAACGAAGACGACTACCTGCGTCATTTAACTTATGAAGGTGCGAAAAAACGGTACCCGGATATTACCGACGAAATTCGCGAACGCTTAGACTTTGAATTATCCGTAATTAAAGGAATGGGGTTTCCGGGCTACTTCCTGATTGTTCAGGATTTCTTACATGCTGCCCGCGAAATGGGCGTCTCAGTTGGCCCGGGCAGGGGATCAGCGGCAGGCTCAGCCGTTGCCTATTGCAACGGAATTACCGATATCGATCCCATAAAGTACAACTTACTGTTTGAGCGTTTCCTGAATCCCGATCGTATATCAATGCCTGATATAGATATCGATTTTGATGAAGATGGTCGAGAACGAATATTGCAATGGGTAGTTGATAAGTACGGCGAAAAACGCGTAGCACATATTGTTACCTTTGGTACCATGGCGGCTAAACTTGCCATCAGAGATGTGGCTCGTGTTGAAAAAATGCCCCTTGATCTTGCCGACCGCCTGGCAAAACTGATTCCCGATAAGCCTGGAACAACCCTTGCTAAAGCGTATAAAGAAGAACCGGAACTAAAAAAACATCGCGACGAAGGGGAAAGCATTGTTCGGCGTACCCTAAAATATGCCGAAACCCTGGAAGGCTCTGTGCGTCAAACCGGTGTACATGCCTGTGGCATCATCATTGCCCGCGATGACATGGAAAATTACCTGCCGGTAACCACAGCAAAAGATGCTGACCTGTGGGTAACCCAATACGATGGCAACCATGTGGAAAGTGTGGGTATGCTAAAAATGGACTTCCTGGGTCTTAAAACACTATCCATCATTAAAGATGGCGTAGAGAACGTAAAAGAATCCAAAGGCATCGACATTGACATCAACCAGTTGCCTTTAGATGACGCACCTACTTACGAGCTCTATGCACGTGGTGAAACAACCGGCCTCTTCCAGTTCGAGTCCGAAGGGATGAAAAAGCACCTGAAAGCCCTGAAACCAAACCGTTTTGAGGATCTTATTGCCATGAATGCCCTCTATCGTCCGGGCCCAATGGAATACATCCCCTCATTTATCCGGCGTAAGCATGGGCAGGAAAAAATTGAATACGATCTTCCCGAAATGGAAGAATTCCTGCAGGATACCTACGGAATTACGGTATATCAGGAGCAGGTGATGTTGCTCTCACAAAAGCTGGCCAACTTTTCAAAAGGTCAGGCCGACTCTCTTCGTAAGGCCATGGGTAAGAAGAAGAAGGATTTGATGGAGGAGCTGAAGGAGAAATTCGTTGCCGGCTGTAAAGAAAACGGCTATGCCGAAGAAAGAGTGCTCAAAATTTGGAAAGACTGGGAGGCTTTTGCCCAGTACGCCTTTAACAAATCACACTCCACTTGTTATGCTTATGTATCGTACCAAACCGCATTCCTGAAAGCACATCATCCTGGCGAATACATGGCTGCGGTACTTAGCCGCAACATTAACGACATTAAAAAGATCACCATCTTCATGGATGAGTGTCGCCGAATGGGAATCCAAGTGCTGGGACCCGATGTGAACGAAAGTAAGTATAAATTTACTGTGAATAAAGAAGGCCACGTGCGTTTCGGACTGGGAGCCATCAAAGGGGTTGGCGAAGGCGCGGTGATGAAAATTATTGAAGAGCGCGAAGAGAATGGCGCCTACAAAGATATTTATGATTTTGTGGAGCGCGTAAACCTGCAACAGGTAAACCGGAAGAATCTGGAAGGCCTGGCAACTGCAGGAGCCTTCGACAACCTGGGGGAGATTAAACGAGGACAGTATTTTGCCAAGGACACAAAAGATTCAACCTTTGTGGAAAATCTGGTGCGCTACGGCATTCGGTTCCAGAACGACCGCGACACCCATCAGCAATCTTTATTTGGTGGCGCTGCCGACATCGAAATTGCCAAACCTGAGCTCCCCGAAAATGCCCAAGATTGGCAAAAACTCGAACGTCTGACACGGGAAAAAGAGCTGGTGGGCATATACCTGAGCGCCCATCCGCTGGACGATTTTAAACTTGAAGTAGAAACCTTCACCAATGCCGACTTTACCGTTTTGGACGAAATGGAGGCACATAGAAATAAAGAGCTTTCAATGGCAGCTTTGGTAACTGCTGTTGAAGACAGAGTAACAAAAACGGGAAAACCCTATGGGCGAATTACGTTGCAGGATTATAAAAATCAGCATCAATTTATGATGTTTAGTAAAGACTGGACTAACTTTCGCCAATATTGCTACGTAAACAACCCCCTGCTAATTAAAGGAAGAATTCAGGAAAGACCTTTCCGCGACGACGGCGAGCTGGAATTTAAATTTACAAAAATTGAGATGCTGAGTGAATTACGCGATGAACGTATTCATTCTCTCCAAATCACCGTTGACATCAACGATCTTACCAACGAATTAATGGCCGATATAAAAAGATATACCACCACTCAAAAATCCTCAAAAATACAGCTTAAATTCACTGTTTTCGATAGGCAGGAGAAGCTCTTTATCAATATGTTCTCCAGAACCCAACGGGTAGATCTTTCCAATGAGCTGATCGACTACCTGAAACAAAATTCCTCATTGAAATATCGGATAAATTAAACATTTTATCCTTACATTTGTCTTTGGAAACAGTTGTATATGTAAATAACTAAAATCTATAAATCATTAATATTAAAACATATGGCAGTTGAAATTACAGAAGCGAACTTCGAAGAAAAAGTAATGCAGTCCGACAAACCTGTACTTTTAGACTTTTGGGCAGAATGGTGTGGGCCTTGTCGAATGATTGGCCCATTGGTTGAAGAACTAGCCGAGGAGTACAAAGATCAGGCAGTTATTGGGAAAGTGGACGTAGACAGCAATCCTGGAATAGCAGGCAAGTTTGGTATTCGTAACATCCCAACAGTACTCTTTATTAAAAATGGTGAAGTAGCGGACAAGCAAGTAGGTGCGGTTCCCAAGAGCAACTTGGAGTCAAAACTAAAAGCATTGTTATAACCTTTAAAGAAAGCCCGGTTCGCCGGGCTTTTTTATGCCATTTTTTTGCTAACTTGTAGAAAACAAGTTAGCTATGCCAACATATCGCCCCCTTCCCATAAAAGAATGGGCTCTGGAAGATAGGCCGCGAGAAAAACTCGTTGCCAAAGGTATTCAATCGCTTTCGGATGCCGAGCTTATTGCCATCTTACTTAGTACGGGTTCCCGAAACCGATCGGCTTTGGATCTTGCCAAAGAAGTGCTAAACAGCGCCCGCAACAATTTAAATGCACTGGGAAGAAAATCGCTTCCCGACTTACAAAAGATTAACGGAATTGGCCAGGCCAAGGCCATTAGCATCATTGCTGCCCTGGAGTTGGGCCGGCGACGCAAACTTAGTGAGGTACTGCAACAGGAACGAATTACCTCCAGCCAGGAAGTGTTTGAGATATTTGGTGCTATGCTCTCCGATTTAGCCTACGAAGAATTCTGGGTGCTCTTCTTAGACAGAGCCAATAAAATTATCGACAAATTTAAATTTAGCCAGGGAGGCGTTTCCGGAACCGTTACGGACGTAAGGCTTATCCTGAAAAAGGGCATCGAACTTTTAGCCAGCTCCATGATTCTTTGCCACAATCATCCCTCAGGAAACCTGTCGCCCAGTGAAGCGGATAACCAAATAACCCGAAAAATAAAAAAAGGCGGAGCATTGCTTGACATCCAGGTGCTAGACCACTTGATTATCGGGAATAATAAATATTTTAGTTATGCCGATCAGGGTTTACTCCCTTCAAACTCATGAATATTCAGCTCCTGCATAACGATGAAATCGATCTTTTTCAATGGGATTACACAGTAAACACCAGTGTAAACAGCTCGGTATTTGGGTTTTCATGGTTCCTCGAAGCTCTGGACAAAGATTGGTACGGACTTACTACCGAAGGGTATCAACACATCATGCCTGTTCTCTTCAGCCATTCCTATAAATGCTCCTTCATCGATACCGTTGGTGTGTTGCCTTTGCACGCAATTTATAGCCGCCAAATGCTTTGCAAAGATGTAAATACCCATTTTCTCCTTTTTTTAAAAGATAAGGTCCCCTACTTACACATTTCACTGGATAAAATGACAGCCGTATATGATTACCTGCATCTCAAAACCTATACCCTCCCTTCTTTTGAGCTTGATCTGATTACATCCTATAAATGGAAACAACAAAGATATAGTGCCAACCTGATCAAAAACCTGCATGTAATGAAACAAAGGGGATATAGCGTACGCAAAGAACAAGATTCCTCGTTGGCAAAAAATAAATTTGCCAAAAGATATTCAGGCACCCATAAAACAACTATACAGCTATCAGGAAAACAGTTCAAGAGGCTCATTGGCAAGCTGGACCACTACCACCTCTGTTCCTATTATGGCGCCTATAGTTCATCAGGGAGTTGTATTGCATTGGCAATGTTTGTAAAAACGCAACACCATTATCTCCTTCTGGCCACGTGGCAAAACAAGCGAAATGCAAAACTCCCCCTACTGGCACTGATAATTGACCAATTCCTCCAAGTGAATTCAGAAAAAGCATTAACTTTGTATCTTGATAACCTGATGGGCTCGGCTTATAGCACCGAACTTACAGGACTTGGTGCAAAAAGAAGCCATCAGACCCTTGTCAAACAAGGAACCAAGCATTGGTTCCAAAGGATAAAAATATCATGATTAAAAATTTTTGCCACGAACCCGGCCTTATCAATCAATACATTGCAGAACTAAGAGATGTAAACATTCAGCACGACAGTTTACGGTTTCGGCGGAATCTGGAGCGAGTAGGCGAAATTATGGCTTACGAGATAAGCAAAACCCTGCACTACAAAAAAACAGAGGTTGACACGCCATTGGGAACTTCTACCATGCTAACCCTTGAGGATAGCCTTGTAAACGCAACCATCTTACGTGCAGGACTTCCCTTGCACCAAGGTTTTTTGAACTATTTCGACAGTGCTGAAAATGCCTTCATTACCGCGCATCGTGAATACAACGAAGATGGCTCGTTCTATATTAACTTTGGCCATATTTCCAGCCCTTCGATCGACGGGAAAATTCTCATTCTTTCCGATCCGATGCTGGCTTCCGGAGCCTCGATGAAATTGGCCTTCGAAGCTTTATTGGAGCGCGGAACGCCAAAGCACACTCACTTTGTTACCGTAATAGCCAGCCAGGAAGGGGTTGATTACCTCGATCAGCAAGTACTACAAAAGCATAACAATGTGTCGTTATGGATTGGAGGGGCAGATCCCCTATTGAACGACAAATCCTATATTGTCCCCGGGCTGGGAGATGCCGGAGACTTAGCTTTTGGAAAGAAATTATAGACCATGCCCGGCTTTGCCGGGTTTTTTAGTACGCAAAAACAAGGTTGGCAAATCTCATTCCTTTTTACTACCTTGCCTCTCAATAGGCAATTGCCTCACCTTTCGGGTGACTATATCAAAGCTCAATCCCTATGCGTGCAAATTTTCTTATTCCCCTTTTTGTTCTCATTATGTTCGCTTGTTCCTCCTGTTTCTTTACACCCCAAGGGAAAGAGCAAAGCAAGGAGAAGGAGAATAGTAGCACAGAAAGTCATGCCGAAAAGATACAGAAGAACTATCGTCCCGACGGTTCGCTGCTGTCTACAATCACCTACCAGGGCGATCAACGCCATGGAGTAGCTCGGAATTATTATCCAAATGGCAAGGTCCAATCACAAATTCCATATTATTATAACCAGAAACACGGAGAAGTTATTTGGTACTATAAAAGTGGAAAAACTTACCGAATTACACCTTACGCCCGAGGAAAAAAACAAGGCCTGCGAAAAACATATTACGAGGATGGAACACTGCAGGCTACACAAACATTCAAAGACAACCTTCCTCAGGCCGATCTTTCCGAATACAATGCCTTAGGAGATAAAGCAGGTAACTACATCAATTGGAACCATCAGATTGTGGATAAACGTAGTAGCAATGGATACGTTGATATTGTTTTCGCCTTCAACAAAAAGGTAAAACACCCCGAGTTTTTTCATCAGATAAAGTCGGCGAATGATACTGTTCTTATGCCGGTTTCCAGAATCAATAACAGGCAATTCTTGCGCATTCCGGTGAAACCGGGAGTAAAACGAACCGAAACCATTCAGGTGGTAGGTCGGTACCGTACGCAGTACCGCACCACTTTTGTGAGCGAAAAAGAAGTGGTTATTCACCTTAAATAGCAACTTTTGTGAATTTTTCATCCCCCATAAGCATCAACACCTGTTTCCAAAGAACGCTGCTAGCAATGCTGCTCTTCACTATGTCAGTGCAGATGGTCTCAGGACAGGATTTAACAGCCTATACTTCCGTCAGGGGACATTTCTTTGCCTTCTTTAAAGGTCAAGCGATACAGTTAAGTCATCTTCCACCAACATCATTCACGTTGGCCAAAAATTACCTGGTGTTTACTGATAATGCGGGAAATTTTCTCTATTTCAACCCTGATACAAGTATCCAGGAACCTCAAAATCTGGCCCTATCTGTGGAGCGTGTGATCACCTCAGAGGCTTATCTTAGTTATGAAGCATACGGCCACCTGAAAGTATTTACCGGAGCTAATCAACAAACGCTTTCGGCTCATGTACAACACTGGGAAAGTGCCGATAGTATGGTTTGTTGGTTTGACAATGTGGAAAAACAATTGCTGGTTTTTCAGGATGATGAAATAATTGAACTCGAAGATGCTTTGGTCAATGATCCCATTCTTAACTTCAAAGTGGCCGATAACCTGGTGGGTTATGTTGATAATCATCAACAGCTTATGGTCTTTTACCAGCAACAGAAACATTACCTTTGTCAGGCTTCGCCTCCTGCTCATTTTAAAGTGGCCAAGAACATTGTTGCTTATATCGACAAATCAGCGGGTACGTTTAATCTTTTCTACAAGGGGCATACGACTCAACTCGCTCCCTTTCGCCCAATAAGTTATAAAGTTGCCGACAATCGGCTAGCCTATGTGGATAATGGGGGCCGATTTTTCCTGTTTGATGATGAGGAACTCCTGGAGCTCTCATCATTTGCCCCGGAGGATTTTTGGCTCCGTGATTCCATTTTAGTCTATTTTGAAAACAGAGAGCTCATTGCTTACTGGCAAGGAAAAACCTTCCTGCTGGAAGAGTATTTGCCCCGGGAAATTCAGGTACAGCATGGTTCTCTCTGCTATATAAATGAAATGGATCAATTGGTGCTGTTCCAGGACGGCAAGAAAAAAATTGTTTCCTATGACCGACCGTCACGTTTTTACCTCCATTACAACACCCTTGTGTATTACCTCGGAAATGGCCAGCCGAATGTATATTATAAGGAACATACCTACAAATAAATAGCACCGAAAGAATAGCCTGGAAAAAGTTTCTGAAGATCTTTCTAAGCCAAAAACACAACCTACATACTATTTTTATCGTTTATACGTTATATAGATAACTAGTAATTCTGCAAGTTCCCGTACGGAATAACTTCAACCTCTCTCCACCTCTCATTCATTAGTGGTGTATGTAATTCTATCGTCCCTAGTTGAACCCTAAAAACTACCCGCCATGAGATCTAGAAAAACCAATAAAGCCAATCTGGAAAAGAGGCGATTCCTCTTTTTTGAACTAGGAATGCTTTTCGCACTTACCTGTGTATTCGTTGCCTTTGAGTGGAGCTCAACGGATAAACAGATAGAGATAAAGAATGGAACTACTGAATTGAATCTGGATCAAGATATAATCCCCATTACCCGCCCCAAAGAGCCGGAGAAACCGAAACCCCTTCCGGTAGAAAAACCGGTAGAGACTTTCAAAGTAGTGAATAATACCATTAAAGTAATAGATGAACCGATTTTTGGCTCTACAGAATCGGGTGAGAATCTGGGAGTTGAATTGGGCGACTACACCCTTGAAAAGGAACACGTAGAAGATGAACCTGAGGTATTTGTTCGAGTTGAGGAGATGCCAACATTTAAAGGCGAACACAGCGATTCGTTTCTCCAATGGATTATGAACCACTTGCAGTACCCGCAAGAAGCTGTTGACAATGGTATCGGAGGAACTGTTTCAGTCTCCTTTATTATCGATGAACAAGGGCAGGTTACACAGGTCAAGTTAATGCGTGGCGTTCATCCCTCAATCGACAATGAAGCCTTACGCGTGGTAAAAGCATCGCCTCTCTGGAGCCCGGGAAAACAAAGAAATCGGGCAGTAAGTGTACGATTTACCTTTCCAATAACTTTTCGCTTGCAATAAAACCCAATCCAAGTAGGGGTAAATATAGAATCATTGGTGTCCGGATAAAAAATTAGATTGCTTCCCTACGTTCGCAATAATCGGCAACCTGGGGAGGTTCAGGGGGGAAGGGGTTGGTTTTCGGCAAAAGCCGAAAACCAACCCCTTCCCCCCTGTCAAATCCAATACAAACACATCTTTGCGAGGAAACCGAAACAATCTAAACGTGGTAATCCACATTTCTACGGACAATAATGATATAGAATAAAATATCTATTCTATATTTACCCCTACTCACAGAACCGTGCGTACGGATCACGTACACGGCTCATCGTGCTCTGTATATTCCTGCCTTACTTTTGGTTCGTGCAAATATCAAAATGTCGTCTTTCCTTTTTCTACAATCGCTATTTTTGCTTTAGTGCATATAAATATGCAATCTAAAATAAATGGTGCTGCGTAAATTGTATCTTTAGCACTCATTTAAACTTAGTGCATTTAGTAATATGTCTTACTAATCAGAAAAATGCACATTACAGTAAGAACATTTTAATTTTACAAAAAGGATAATGACAAGTACAATACAAAGAGCAGAACTACAAGCTCAAATATGGAAGATAGCCAACGATGTGCGTGGCTCGGTTGACGGATGGGATTTTAAACACTTTGTGCTGGGTACGCTATTTTATCGTTTTATCAGCGAAAACTTTACAAATTATATCGAAGGAGGCGACGAAAACGTGAACTATGCCGAATTACCTGACGATGTAATTACGCCGGAAATAAAGCAGGATGCCATTAAAACCAAAGGCTACTTTATTTACCCCAGTCAGCTTTTTGTAAATGTGGCGGCAAAAGCCAACACCAACGAAAACCTAAACACCGACCTTGCAGCTATTTTTACGGCTATTGAAGCCTCTGCCAATGGTTTTCCATCGGAAGATGATATAAAAGGCTTATTTGCCGACTTTAACACCACCAGCACCCGATTGGGCAATACCGTAGAAAATAAAAACAAACGTTTGGCCGCCGTACTTAAAGGCGTAGCAAGCTTAAAATTTGCAAATTTTGAAGAGAACCAAATCGACCTCTTCGGTGATGCGTATGAGTTTTTGATATCGAACTATGCTGCCAATGCAGGAAAATCAGGTGGCGAGTTTTTTACTCCCCAAAACGTTTCAAGGTTGATTGCACAGTTAGCTATGCACAAGCAAACCAGTGTAAACAAAATTTACGACCCGGCGGCAGGTTCCGGTTCATTGCTTCTTCAGGCTAAAAAACATTTCGACAATCATATTATCGAAGAAGGATTTTTTGGACAAGAGATAAATCATACCACCTACAACCTGGCGCGTATGAATATGTTTTTGCACAACATCAACTACGACAAATTTCACATTGTGCTGGGCGACACCCTTACCGACCCCCATTTGGGCGACGATAAGCCCTTTGATGCCATCGTGTCGAATCCGCCTTACTCGGTAAGGTGGATAGGTAGCGATGACCCCACGCTTATCAACGACGACCGCTTTGCTCCTGCCGGTGTGTTGGCGCCAAAATCGAAAGCCGACTTTGCCTTTGTGCTGCATGCACTCAGCTACCTCAGCAGCAAAGGACGTGCTGCCATTGTTTGCTTTCCCGGGATTTTTTACCGTGGTGGAGCAGAACAAAAAATCAGAAAATACCTGGTGGATAACAACTTTGTAGAAACCGCTATTTCACTTGCTCCAAACCTTTTCTTTGGTACTTCTATCGCCGTAAATATTTTGGTACTTTCCAAGAGTAAAACCGATACCACAACCCAGTTTATTGATGCCAGTGGCGAAGAGTTCTTCAAAAAAGAGACCAATAACAACGTACTGACCGATGCGCACATTGCACAAATCATGCAGATGTTCGACAGCAAAGAGGAGACAGCGCACGTGGCCACAAGCATTGACAATACCGCCATTGCCGAAAACGATTACAACCTTTCGGTAAGCTCCTATGTGGAGGCAAAAGATACCCGTGAGGTGATAGATATTGCAGCACTAAACAAGGAAATTGAGGCTACCGTGAGCAAAATTACTACGCTACGTGCCGATATTGACAACATTGTAAAGGAGATTGAGGGATGAGCGAAGAGCAAAAAGGAAATGTACTCATTTATCAATCCGAAGACGGCAACACCAAAATTGATGTTCGCCTTGAGAATGAGAACGTATGGCTTTCGCAACAGCAAATGGCTGAGCTTTATCAATCCTCGAGAACCAATGTGGTAGAACACATAAAACACATTTACGAAGAAGGTGAGCTGGACAAAGATGCAACCTGTCGGAATTTCCGACAGGTTCGATTAGAAGGTAAACGGGAGGTACAACGAGACATTCCTTTTTACAACCTCGATCTGATTATTTCGCTGGGCTACAGAATAAAATCGCACATTGCTACCAGGTTTCGCATCTGGGCAACAGAACGCTTAAAGGAATACATCATTAAAGGTTTTACCATGGACGATGAACGCCTGATGCAGTCGGGCGGAGGCGGCTATTGGTACGAATTGCTTAATCGTATTCGCAACATTCGTTCATCCGAAAAAGTCATGTACCGCCAGGTGCTCGATTTGTATGCCACCAGTGTGGACTACGACCCGCACACGCCCGAATCACTCACATTTTTTAAAATTGTACAAAATAAATTGCACTATGCAGCACACGGCAATACAGCTGCCGAAGTAATTTACCGCCGTGCCGACAGTGAAAAACCCTTTATGGGATTAACCGTTTTTGCAGGCCAACAACCAACGGCAAAAGAGACCTCCGTAGCCAAAAACTACCTGAACGAAGAGGAGCTTAAGATTTTGAACAACCTGGTTTCGGGGTATTTCGATTTTGCCGAAATACAGGCCATGCGACGCAAACCCATGTATATGGCCGACTATATGAAGCAGCTCGACAATATACTCTCGGCAAGTGGCGAGGAGCTGCTTACCAACGCAGGAACTATAAGCCACCAACAAGCCCTGGGGAAAGCCCAAACCGAATACAAAAAATACCAGGCCAAAACGCTTTCGCCGGTAGAAAAAGCCTACCTCGAAAACCTAAAAGCCCTGCAAAAGAGAGTGGACAAAAAGGAGGGGAAAAATGAATAAGATAGAAAAAATGATACAGGAACTTTGCCCAAATGGAGTGGAGTGGAAGACGCTTGGGGAAGTGGCTGAAATTATTAATGGTAAAGGACATGAGAAAGATATTTCAGAAGAAAGTAAATATATTGTCGTTAATTCTAAATTTATATCCACGGAAGGTTTAGTTATTAAATATTCGGAAAGACAAATTTGTCCACTTTTTATTGATGATGTATTAATAGTGATGAGTGATTTGCCTGGCGGTAAAGCATTAGCTAAAACATTCTATGTTGAAAATAATCAGAAATATACCTTAAATCAGCGTATTGGTTGTTTAAGAGTAAAAGATGGGAACGTATTGTTTCCAAAATTTTTAAATTACTTTTTAAATCGCACCCCACAATTACTTAAGTTCGATGATGGAGCGAGCCAGACAAATTTGAGAAAAAAACAGATACAGGATGTCCAAATCCCCCTCCCACCTCTCTCCGTTCAACAAGAAATTGTGCGTATGCTCGATACCTTTACCGAGCTTACAGCAGAGCTTACAGCAGAGCTTACAGCAGAGCTTACAGCCCGTAAAAAACAGTATAGCTACTACCGGGATGCGCTTTTGAACTTTGAAGAGGATGAAGCCTGCGGGTCGGGCAGACAGGTGGAGTGGAAAACGCTGGGAGAAGTTTTTGATATGAAAGCGGGTAAGCATATTAAAGCGAGTCAAATTTATTCCGAAAAAGGTTCTCAAAATATTTACCCTTGTTATGGAGGAAATGGAATCAGGGGATTTGTAGAAAAATCAAGTCATGATGGCGCCCATGTAATGATAGGAAGACAAGGTGCACTATGTGGAAATGTTCAGCGTTATAATGGTCGTTTTTATGCAACCGAACACGCAGTCGTTGTTACTCCCAAAGATAATGTAAATATTGGTTATGCCTTTTATATGCTTACCTATATGAATCTAAATCAATATAAATCAAAATCGGCACAACCTGGTTTGGCAGTTGGGAAACTACAAAGTTTAAAAATCCCTATCCCATCTTTAGCCGAACAAGAACGCATCGTCTCCATCCTGGATAAATTTGATACCCTCACCACCTCCATAAGCGAAGGATTGCCAAAGGAGATAGAATTAAGGAAAAAACAATATGAGTATTATAGAGATTTGTTACTAACCTTCCCTAAAGCAGCTAATTAATGAAAATCTACAAACCCATCGCCGAATCAAACAATTTTATTGTTTTAGATAAATACATCAAATACGCAGAGGTAAACGAAGCACCTTCGGGCTACCAGTCGGAGGCCGGTTTGGAAAAGGAATTTATACAAGACCTGCAAAATCAGGGGTACGAGCATCTGCCGGAGCTTACCAACCACCAGGCTATGCTTGCCAATGTAAGAAAGCAACTGCAAACGCTCAACAATGTTACCTTTTCCGATGGCGAATGGAAGCGTTTTGTGGAGGAGTATTTAGATAGCCCCGGCGATACCCTTGTTGATAAAACCCGAAAAATACACGACAACTACATCTACGACTTCACCTTCGATGATGGGCACCTTCAAAACATCTACCTGGTAGATAAAAAGAATGTGGCACGTAACAAGGTGCAGGTCACCTCCCAATTTGAGCAAACCGGCACATACGCCAATCGTTACGATGTTACCATATTGGTCAATGGCTTACCTCTGGTACAAGTAGAACTTAAAAAAAGAGGCGTAGCCATTCGCGAAGCTTTTAACCAGGTGCACCGTTATAGCAAAGAGAGCTTTAACAGCACCAACTCGCTCTTTAAGTACCTGCAAATATTTGTCATCTCCAATGGTACCGACAGTCGTTACTTTGCCAATACGGTAAAGCGCAGTAAAAACAGTTTCGACTTTACCATGAACTGGGCAAAGTCAGACAATACACTCATTAAAGACCTAAAAGACTTTACGGCTACATTTTTTCAGAAAAGCACGCTATTAAATGTACTGCTCACCTACTCGGTTTTTGATGTGAGCAATACGCTGCTTATCATGCGTCCTTATCAAATAGCCGCTACCGAGCGCATTTTATGGAAGATAAACAGTGCTTTTCAGGCAAAAAAATGGTCGGACACCGAAAGTGGTGGTTACATATGGCACACCACCGGCTCGGGCAAAACACTTACCAGTTTTAAGGCGGCACGCTTAGCTACGAAGCTTGATTTTATCGACAAGGTGTTTTTTGTGGTGGACCGGAAAGATCTCGATTTTCAAACCATGAAAGAGTATCAGCGCTTTTCGCCCGATAGTGTCAATGGTTCTGATAGTACAGCAGGTTTAAAGCGTAACATTGATAAGGACGATAACAAAATCATTGTTACCACCATCCAAAAGCTCAACAACCTGATGAAAGGCGAAAGCCAGTTGGATGTGTATCAAAAACAAGTGGTATTTATCTTCGACGAAGCACACCGTTCGCAGTTTGGCGAAGCGCAGAAGAACCTGAAAAAGAAGTTTAAGAAATACTATCAGTTTGGCTTTACCGGCACACCCATCTTTCCCGATAATGCTTTGGGTTCCGAAACTACAGCCAGCGTATTTGGTCGTGAACTACATTCGTACGTAATAACAGATGCCATTCGTGACGAAAAGGTGTTGAAATTTAAGGTCGATTACAACGATGTGCGACCTAAGTTCAAGGACATTGAACAGGAGCAGGACGAAAAGAAGCTGAGTGCTGCCGAAAACAAAAAAGCCTTTCTTCACCCTAAGCGCATAGAAGAGATTTCGAACTATATTTTGCAAAATTTCAGGACAAAGACACACCGATCAAAAGGAGGAACGGAGGGGTTTAATGCCATGTTTGCCGTAAGCAGTGTAGATGCTGCCAAATGTTATTACGAAACCATCAACAAACTACAAAAAGAGGGTGATAAGCCTTTGAAAATAGCTACTATCTTCTCTTAC
The DNA here is from genome assembly GCA_046482855.1 of Bacteroidales bacterium. Lineage (GTDB taxonomy): Bacteria > Bacteroidota > Bacteroidia > Bacteroidales > UBA12077 > CAYVSF01. Next base: position 20,279 of record JAWOEH010000084.1, read on the forward strand.
GCTGCCAATGAAGAGCAAAGTGCAGTGGGTGAAATTCTTGATGAGTCCTTTGAACCGAGCGCCCTGGACAGCAGTGCAAAAGAGTTTTTAAGCGTTGCCATCAACGACTACAACGCCATGTTTAAAATGAGTTTTGATGTGGGCAGTGAGTTTCAAAACTATTACCGCGATTTGGCAAAGCGTGTAAAAGGTACCGATAGCAGCAATGTAAAACTACCACCCGAAGAGAAAGTAGACCTGTTAATTGTAGTGGGTATGTTTTTGACTGGTTTTGATGCGCCTACGCTCAACACGTTGTTTGTAGATAAAAACCTGCGCTATCATGGTTTAATGCAAGCCTTTTCGCGTACCAATCGTATTTACGATGCCACCAAGACCTTTGGCAACATTGTTACCTTTAGAAACCTGGAAACAGCCACCATTGATGCCATTACCTTGTTTGGCGATAGCAGCACAAAGAATGTGGTATTAGAGAAAAGCTACAAGGAATACTTAGAAGGTTTCACCGACATTGCTACCGGGGCAGCTCGCCGTGGTTACATTGATGTGGTGAAAGAGCTGAATGAACGCTTTCCTTATCCTGATGAAATTGTTAAGGAGAAGGACAAAAAGGACTTTGCCAAGTTGTTTGGGGAGTATTTGCGTGTGGAAAACATACTGCAAAACTACGATGAGTTTACTCACCTCAAGGCTCTTCAACAAATTGATATAAATGATGAAGAGGCCGTAGAAGCATTTAAAGAAACACACTTTTTAACGGACGATGATATTGCAGCCATGCAGGAAATTGACGTACCTGCCGACCGCACTATCCAGGATTACCGCTCCACCTATAACGATATTAGAGACTGGTTGCGTCAGCAGAAAAAAGGAAAGGAGACTGAAGAGTCAGACATTGACTGGGATGATGTTGTTTTTGAAATTGACTTACTGAAATCGCAGGAGATAAACCTGGACTATATCCTTGAGCTGGTATTTGAACACAACAAAAAGACCAAAAACAAGGCTGATTTAGTAGAAGAAATACGCCGTGTGATTCGTGCCAGTATTGGTAATCGTGCAAAAGAGAGCTTAGTGGTGGATTTCATTAACCAAACCAATTTGGATACCCATGAGGACAAAGCGAGTATCATTGAAGCTTTCTTTACCTATGCGCAAGGCAAACAAAAAGTAGAAGCTACGGAGCTGATTGATGATGAAAACTTAAACGTGGAAGAAGCAAAACGATACATTGCCACATCATTGAGGCACGAGTATGCCAGCGAGAATGGTACCGAGCTCAATGCGCTTCTGCCAAAAATGAGTCCGCTAAATCCGCAATACCTAGCTAAGAAGCAAAGCGTCTTTCAGAAAATAAGCGCCTTTGTAGAGAAGTTTAAGGGAATTGGCGGGGAAGTATAACGCCATGCAATAGTGGATGACAATAATAATGAGGAGGTACTTAATTTGCTCCCTCTTTTTTCTTAATGGAGGATTTGATTAATACCTGTGAATTTCTTGTATAAATTTATCGTATGTTGCAGTCATCGTAATAACAGCAAGTTCATATAGTGCCATAAAGGGAAAACGCTACACCGAACAGGCATCTCATTTTTGAAAGGGGCGTTAGCCCTTAAATCTTCGTAGTAAGAGCAATGGTAAAAAGTAAATTAGGGACGTAGTCCTGATATCTATTTATTTTCCTCCATTATAGATATTTAGGATCATAATTCGAGTCAGATTTCTTTAAAAACCAATCTTCGGGAGACGATCAGGTACCCCCAAAAAAATAATCGATGCAGAAGAGGCGTATGGGTTATTGAAAGAAAGGAATGAAAAAAGGCGGCTTTAGTATGTAAATAAAAAAGAGCTACAAAAATAAATCTTGTAACTCTTTTTTTTGTGGAGACTAGGGGAGTCGAACCCCTGACCTCTTGACTGCCAGTCAAACGCTCTAGCCAACTGAGCTAAGCCCCCATTTCCGTGGTGCAAATGTAATACATTTTTTTTTATTGCAAAAAGGTTTTTGAGGATTGTCGCAAATCAAAAGATTTTTTTTACCTTGTCCTTCGAACAAAGAGTTATTGAGCCACGTAAAAGTAATAGAAAGATGTTTTTCTGCATAAAAGTTTGAATTAATCCTGATAATTAATATTTTTAGGCACTCAAAAAAAATCGTATTATGGAAGTTAGAAAATCAGACAAAGCCAATCTTGAAAACAAACGGGGTGTTTTCATGGAGTTGGGTTACGTCATCGCGCTGGCGCTGGTTTTGGCTGCATTTGAATGGTCATCAACCGACAAAGCAGCTCAAGACTTGGGACAGCTCGATGAGGTTAACCTGGCCGAGGAGATGATTCCCATTACCCGCCAAAAGCCGCCAGAACCACCACCACCACCACCACCGGCTCAACAAACTGAATCCTTTGAGGTTGTGGATGACGATATGGATATTGAAGATGAATTGATCCTTGACGATACTGAAGCCGATCAAAATACTCAGGTGGAAATCGCGGAATTTGATATGGGCGAAGAGGAAGAAGAAGAAGAGCCCGAAGTATTCTACGTTGTTGAGGATATGCCAACATTTCAAGGGAAAAACAAGGACGCTTTCCGTACATGGATTCAACAGAACCTTGAATACCCGCAAGTTGCTGCAGAAAACGGCATCAGTGGCCGCGTATTTGTAAGCTTTGTGGTAGATGAAAATGGAAACATTATCAATATACAAGTAGCACGTGGCGTTGACCCTTCACTTGACAGGGAAGCCATTCGAGTAGTAAAGAACTCACCTAAATGGGAGCCTGGAAAACAACGTGGACGTCCTGTGCGTGTATCTTTTACATTCCCCATTGTATTCCAATTGAATTAAAGAGTCACACAATAGTATAGAAACTGCTTTCTTCACAGAAAGCAGTTTTTTTATTTTCAGGCAGCTATGTCAACCTCTATTTTATTTGTAAATTTGCCATTCTAAACTGCAAGACATACATGCCGAAAAATATTGAGATTACGCCCTATACTGAAAAAGCCGTGTTGGTGGGTATCATTAACCAAGAGCAAAACGAAGAGAAAGTTGCCGAATACCTCGATGAATTGGCCTTTCTTATTCGTACAGCCGGTGCCGACCCAATCATGAAATTCACGCAGAAAATTGATACACCCAATCCGCGAACCTTTATTGGAACAGGCAAGTTAGCCGAGATTAAAGCATTTGTTGAGGAGGAAGAGATCGACATGGTGGCTTTTGACGACGATCTTTCCCCATCGCAACATCGAAATATTGAACGCACCTTAAATTGCAAAATTATCGACCGCACGAATCTCATTCTGGATATTTTTGCACAACGTGCGCAAACGGCTCATGCTAAAACACAAGTAGAACTAGCTCAATACGAATACCTCCTACCCCGCCTGGCCGGTATGTGGACCCACCTGGAACGGCAGCGTGGTGGTATTGGTATGAGAGGCCCGGGTGAACGGGAGATTGAAACCGACCGTCGTATCATTCGTGACAAAATTACCCGCCTGAAGCAACAGCTGCAGAAAATTGACCGCCAGATGGCCACGCAACGGAAAAACCGTGGAAAGATGGTTCGCGTAGCCCTTGTTGGCTATACAAATGTAGGCAAATCTACCATTATGAATATGCTCAGCAAATCGGAAGTGTTTGCCGAAGATAAACTCTTTGCTACGCTCGACACCACTGTGCGAAAAGTTGTAGTGGACAACCTGCCCTTTTTACTATCGGACACAGTAGGCTTTATTCGGAAACTACCCCACAACCTGGTAGAATCCTTTAAATCGACGCTCGACGAAGTTCGAGAAGCCGATATTCTATTACACGTGGTAGACATTTCCCACCCAAACTTTGAAGAACAAATAGAAGTTGTGCAACAGACACTAAACGAGCTGGACGTTGCCGACACGCCTACCTACCTGATCTTCAACAAAATTGATGCATTCACCTATACCCAAAAGGAGGAGGATGATTTAACGCCATCGACGAAAGAAAACTATAGCCTCGATGACCTGAAACGTATGTGGATGGCTAAAAGTGATAACCCCTGTTTGTTTATCTCGGCAAAGCACAAAGAAAATGTTGATCCCTTCAGGGAAATGCTGTATGCAAAAGTCAAAGAAGTTCACATACAGCGATACCCCTATAACGATTTCCTATATTAATTTCTGTGCTAATAGCCATTCGGCTATTTGAATGGTATTTGTAGCGGCTCCCTTTCGAAGGTTATCGGCGACAACCCACATGTTCAGTCCTTGCTCATGGGAAGTATCACGACGCAATCGGCCAATAAATACCTCCTCTTTCCCGGCGACAAAACGCGGCATCGGGTAGATACTGTCTTTGGGACTGTCTTGCACAACCAGCCCTTTCTGCTGGCTTAATAATGCTTTTACGGCATTCAACTCAAAAGGCTTCGCCAATTCCAGGTTAACCGACTCGGAGTGCCCTCCCTCCACAGGTACACGCACGGCAGTACAAGTAACGCGAATGGAACTATCCAGGATTTTATGGGTTTCGTTCACCACCTTCATTTCCTCCTTGGTGTAATCATTCTCCAGAAATACATCGCAGTGGGGCAAACAATTCTTATCGATAGGATAAGGATAAGCCATCGCGCCGGTAATCCCCGAGCGTTCATTATTTAATTGTTCAACAGCCTTTATTCCCGAACCTGTGATGGACTGATAGGTGGAAACAATCATCCGCTCGATGCCATAGACCCGGTGAATGGGTGCAACAGCAGCCAACAGTTGAATAGTTGAACAATTCGGATTGGCTATAATTTTGTCCATTGGCGTAAGCAGATGGCCGTTAACCTCAGGAATTATCAGAGGTTTCTCAGGATCCATTCGCCAGGCCGAAGAGTTATCAATCACCACAGCTCCGGCATCGGCAAACTGAGGAGCATATTTTAAGGAGATATCGCTTCCGGCAGAGAAAAGAGCAATATCCGGCATTTTGCTTATAGCCTCTTCTACTGAAATCACAACCACCTCCTGTCCTCGAAAAGGGAGTTTGGTGCCGGCCGATCGGGGCGATGCTGCCACGATAAGCTCATCTACCGGAAATTCCCGCTCCTGAAGAACCTCTAACATAATGCGCCCCACCAACCCTGTGGCGCCAACTACAGCTACTTTCATAACTTCCTGTTTTTATTGATTTTGATGCCGGTTATTTGTAACTTCAAAGATAAACAATCTACCCGGAAATGAAGCATCTCCTATTCATTAGCTTTTGTTTTGTCGCCCTCCTCAGTGCAGGTCAAGTCAATGAAACATTTGAAGAGGGCTTCCCCTCGGAAGCTCTTATATTTCCGTCAGACAGATGGGCAATAAGCACAGAACTTCCCCTGGCCGGGGAGGCTTCATTGCATCATATTTTTGATAACAGCGATGCCGGCAACGATGCAATTTCGTGGCCCTATAACACAACACTTGAATCTACCCCATTGGTTTGGGAGTTTCTGGTGCGATACAATTACAACCCCTCTTCGGGCAATCATTGGGCCTTTTACCTGGCAAGCAGCGAAAATGCCGAACAGATGAGTTTGGAACAAATTGCCGATGGGCTTGTACTGGGAGTGAATCTCTCTGGAAGCGATGATACACTCAGGATTTGGGAAGTTGCCGACGGCAGCTATACACCCTGGCTCTCCACAACTGTAAACTGGCAGGACGATTTTGAAAAGGGAGCCCCCATCGCATTAAAAGTAGCTTTATCGAAAGAGAGCAGGCTCTCGGTACATATCAACCCTTCGGGAGAACAAGGCCTGGTTGAGGAAGTAGGGAGTAAAGAACTAAGCCGGCGTATTGAAACGCAATACATAGGATTTGCCTATACCTATACCTCCAGTGCCGATCAATTGCTGTGGATCGATAACCTTTATTGTGGCCCTCCGGTTGCCGATACTGTAGCTCCGTATCTTTCCGACTGGAAAGTTATCTCCGATTCCTCTCTGCAGCTCAGTTTTTCCGAGCTAATGAACCAAGAGTCATTACACCGGAAAGAGAACTACCAATTTCTTACATCCACACATCAAATTACCGAGATCTTTACGAATGGAGAAACTCCTACATCAGTAACCCTGGAAGTATCGCCTGAAATTGAAGAAAATCGCCTTTACAACCTGCAATTATCTTCCCTTGAAGATCTTGCCGGCAACACAATACATGATACCCTTATCAGTTTTGTTCGTACAAAACTACACGCTTATGATTTAGTTTTTAATGAGTTCATGGTTGATCCCTCACCACCTGTTGGCTTACCAGAGAAAGAATTCATAGAACTTCACAATTTGCTTCCTTTTCCTGTATCGCTTGAGGATATGGAATTGGAAATAAATGGTCGTTATCACTCATTGCCGCCGGTAACAATCGACAGTGCGGGCTTCCTAATAATCACGGCGCAGGAAGATACAGCCCTCTTTTCAAATTACGGCGACGTTTTAGGCATTCCTGCCCTGAGTGCTTTAACCAATACAAGTGGATGCATTATTTTACGGGACACAGCCAGAACTGTTCTGGATTCTGTAGCCTACTATAGTTTCTGGTATCACAATAACGAGAAAGCCGATGGAGGGTGGAGTCTGGAAAGAATAGATCCGGAAAACACCTGTGGCGGAAGCACAAATTGGCAAGCCTCAACAGATCTTATCGGGGGAACACCCGGGCAAAAGAATGCCTGTGCACAACCCAATATAGATACAATAAGCCCCAAACTTGTTGAATGGTATCTGGTTTCGCCGGTACAACTAAATATTTGCTTTAGCGAACCGGTTCACCTTGGACTACATACAGCCGAGGGAGGCATCCGCCTGAATGGCAACGCTCCCAAATACCTGCATACCGATGAACAGGCAATGAATTATGTAGTTATTCTGAACGACACCCTGCAATCGCCTTCCAATAACTCCTTGCACTTAGAGCGAATTCCTGATTTCTGCAACAACCTACTGACAGATACTACCATAACCATATCCTACTATGCCCCATCGTTCGGCGATGTTGTACTATCTGAGTTGATGTCGGATCCCGATCCATCGCAAGGTCTCCCAGCCGTGGAGTATACCGAACTATTCAATGCCTCAGCGTATCCGGTACAATTGAAGGGTTTTGTGCTGACAGTAGGCAGTAATGCCGCTGAGTTACCCACATACCTGCTCATGCCCGGAGAATACCTGGCTTTGTCGAGGGAGTCACTGCAGCCAGCCCACATATATAATAGTGTGGCAGTTGCAGGGTTTCCCACTTTACCCAATACGGAAACCACTCTGGAATTGTGGAGTGCACAAAATGAATTATTGCACTGGGTAAGTTATACGGTCGATTGGCATGAAACAGAAAGCAAAAAAGAGGGCGGATGGTCGTTGGAGATGAAGAATACCCATTTACCCTGCAAGCAGGCATCCAATTGGGGATCTTCCAACGATAAAAAAGGGGGAACACCGGGAGTGGCCAATAGTATAGAACACAATATGCCCGATAACCACGCTCCAAAACTAACAGAGGTCACACCCACCGACAGCCTTCACCTGTGGGTTCAATTTTCGGAACCCATGGCCCGAAAAGAGATATCCACCTCCCTCTTTTCCATAGCCAACTATGGCGGAACCATTGAACA
>JAWOEH010000117.1:0-5923 GCA_046482855.1 Bacteroidales bacterium
TGCCCTGCAGTGTTCTCAATAACAGCAATCACCCCGCTGGTTTTATCCAGCGCCTCATTCACGCTGTCGGCAATGGTTCGCAAACAAGTAGTTTCATCCACTTTATTCAAATGGCTTCCCGGATGAAAATTTAGCCTGTCGATACCCAGCTGTTGGCAACGTTGCATCTCATCGAGGAAAGCATTACGCGACTTCTGGAGCTTCTCCTTCTCCGGATGGCCCAAATTTATCAAGTAGCTATCGTGGGGTAATATCTGACCGGATTTAAAGCCTGCGTCAGCACAATTAGCTTTAAACTGTTCAATTTGCTCATCGGTAAGCGGTTTGGCATTCCATTGCCGTTGATTCTTGGTAAAAAGAGCAAAGGCTGTCGCACCAAGCTCCTTTGCGTTTAACGGTGCATTTTGCACACCTCCTGCGGCACTCACATGCGCCCCAATAAATTTGTTTGGCATAATACGTAATTTCAATGTTGTATTTTTGAAAAGGGACAAAATTACTGCAGCATTGTTTAGGCCACCAGCAAATAATCCTTGCCCTCGATGTAATCGCGCTCATGCAAAAAAGCTTGTATTTTTTCCCGGGCCTTCTGCAGTTTCATGTAAACCAAAATAAATAATGTACCGGGTTCGGGAAGATCTTCATAAAACAGAACAGGGCGCTCCAGCTGTCTGCTTTGTTTAATATCAATAAACGACTCTACTGTAATACCCTCGGCTTCTAGTTTTTCAACACGTTTTCGCGAAATGCGACTTGCCCCCCAAACATAAATACGTTTGTGATGCTGGTATCTTCGTAACCAGTTGCTCAGGTAGTGACTCTTGATACGGAAGAAAGCCTCATCGCTGTATATTTGGTGTGTCCGCGTCAGACGGGTATCCGAATCATGCCAATACAGGAGTTTTTCAGGCAGTTTGTCAACCCTTATCCCGGCTTCCATCCACCTAAGCCACATTTCGTAATCTTCGGGAAAATTCCCAGCCCTGTAGCTTCCTAATTTTTCGGCAAGATCTTTCCGCCACATAGCCGTTGGATTTACCAGAGGAAGCTCCACAAAACGGTTCAACCATATTTGTTCATAGGTAAGCAAGCTATTATTCCACTGCACAAAGCGGGCAAACCCATCGGTATTATTATGATGGGCAACATATTCCACCTGTGTTGCCACAGCCCCTGTTTCAGGATGTGCCTCCAGCCAGGCCAATTGTTTTTCTATCCGTTTGGGGTGAGCCCAATCGTCAGCATCCATTCGGGCAACGTAGACTCCCCGGGCTTCCTGCTCGCCCCGGTAAAAAGCATGTACCACACCCTGATTCTTCTCTGTCAATAACCGGAACCGGCGGTCTTTTGCTGCGTATTGTCGTGCAATTTTCTCGCCGCCATCGGTGCTGTTGTTATCAACAAGCAAACACTCCCAATTGCTAAAGGTTTGTCCCATGACACTCCTGACAGCTCTTTCCAAGGTTGTGCCGGCCTGGTAAAAAGGTAATATGACAGAAACTTTCGGCATTCTTATAGTTTGTTGCAAAGATAAAAAAGGATAAGGGGAAAAAGAGCTGCAATAGCAAATACCAGGGAGATCTTTTGGTAAAAACATTCAACGAAAAGAAGAAAAAAGCAACGTAGAGAAGTCCTGTTTTTATACAATAAAAAAACAACAGATATTTAAGTTAGTATTAATCAATAACCAACGCTCTATCTGTTCGTTAAAATTGCACAAAGGTTCCCTAACCTTTGTGCAATTACTTGTTCGTCTGAATTATGAAACAAAACCCAAATACACATGAGAGAATGATAAAAAAAGGTGCGGATCAGCTCATTGCCAAATGTAAAAAAATAGAGGCCGAGATGGATAAGGAAATGCCAGACCTGCAGAAACTACACCAGAAGTGTATCAAATTAAAAAAAGAAGCGGAAAGACTGCGCATGCATGTTACTAAACACACCCCCTAGCAATCAATACCTTACAGTAACATAATAATTCTATAAAATCAAACATGAAGAAAAAATAGCCGTATGTGTGGTCAGGACAACGAACTATTACACATGTCAAATAAAACGCTAAAAGCCATACTCATCGACGATGAAGAAGATGCACTTGAAGGATTAAAAGCTTTATTGCACAACTTCCTTGACACACCCATTCGTGTAATGGCAACGGCACAAGATCTTGACAAAGGTATCAAGCTTATAAGAAACCACACTCCGGATGTGGTATTCTTAGATATTGACATGCCTGGAAAAAATGGATTGGCACTTTATGAAACGTTTCCCAAGCCCAATTTCAAAGTTATTTTCACTACCGCATACCAGGAGTACGCCATAGATGCATTGCGTAAAAAAGCAGTAGACTATTTATTAAAACCTGTTGATTTCATTGAACTTAAAGAAGCCATTCAAAAAATAAGAGAGAATCAGCGTGAAGAACAACGCCTCCTGGCATTGGAGGATCAAATGTTACAAACCATCCCTCCCATTATGGCAGGGAAAAATATCATGTTTCCTGTTCAGGGAGGATTTGAGATATACAACACACAACACATTGAATACGTGGAGGCGGAACAAATGTATGCCAAGCTAACCCTATTTTCGGGCAGAAGCATTACGCTAAGTAAACCCCTAAAGGAAATAGAAGAACTACTACCGGACGACACCTTCTTAAGAACCCATAAATCTTTCCTGGTCAATGTTTTCTACATCCGAAAATACCGAAAATCACAAAAACATCTGGTGATTCTTCGCAGTGGAACCGAAATCCCGGTAGCTGTAAGAAATGTATCGGCGTTCTTGGATGCATTACATAAACGACTTCAAGCTAAATGATTTGTCCCAAATGACACCTCCCTCTCCAGATACTCCCGCTCCCCTTCATGGTTCTTCTGTTACCCTGATACTCCTTTTTATCTTATTAAGCATCCTGCAATCCGTAGTGGAAAGCCTGGCTCAATCAGCTCCAGTACAAAAATTCACCGAAGAAAGTGGCCTGCCGGGCAACAGTGTGCGGGATATTATAAAAGATCAACAGGGAAATTTATGGATTGGAACCGATAATGGCCTTTCGAAATTCGATGGCACCCGGTTTACTAACTTCTATAAAGATGACGGCCTTCCCGGCAACCGGGTTTGGGCATTAGCGGCTACGCCAGATTCGTCGATATATGTAGGCTGTTACCTTAAAGGACTATGTGTAGTAAAAGATGACAACCTTATGCAAGTTCCAGGATACCCTGAAACGCATAACCTAAAATCGATACGGCAATTACATTACAGTCAGCGATTTAAAGCCCTGCTCATAGGCACCGATCAAGGACTCTATATTCTCAAGAACAAGAAAACAAGACGAGTAGACACCCTTCTTTCGAACCCGCAGAAAACTTCCATCACATCAATAAGAGAAGAAGGCCCTTTACTATACTACTCGGTACACTCCAACAATATTGCAGGACTATTCAGCGTACAGCTGGACTCAACAACTCTGGCTCCCATTCAACATGAAAGGTTAACTACGCGAAAGAGTTTTGAGTCGGTGCGCGTAGACTCCATCCTTTATGACAGTTACTTTAATCAGCTGACGCTACTTGATGAGAAAACGTTTGCGCCTCTGGACACGCTCCATACTGATAAAGAAATGCTTATCTGGGATATGGCTCAGGACGAAAAAAAGAATCTGTGGCTTGCCGGTTTTGGTCATAATTACAATAAGGGAAGCCTTAAGATAGTAAATACAAAACGTCAAACCGTCCGCCAGGCACCTTACCAGGTCTATACGAACTCCCTCAGTAGTCTGTACTATGATATGAAAAACCAGATTATGTGGGCAGGAAGCTCGGACAATGGGCTCTTTGCCGTGCAAGAGACACCTTTTTCAGTTTTTCAATCCGATAAGATCAAAGGAATACTGGACATCTCCCCTGTTAGTGCGGATTCACTCTACGTGCTCACTAAAGAAGGGTTGTTTTTAGTGACCGAAACCAATGCTGAACCACTTCTTTCTAAACAGGAACTGGGGCGGATTATAGGCAGATTACAGCAAAGGGAAAATTTAAGCAAACTGCCCCGGGAAAGTTGGGCAACCTATGTTTGGCATTCACATAGCTTCCAATTATCACATATTGCCAAAATTGAGGGTCACCAATTTCTGGCAACCAATTACGGCAGTATCTCTATCCGGCAACCCCATCGATATTTACCTCTGGGCTATGACAGTTATTTACAAACCGAAAACGAGGTTTACTATGCAATGCCTTACAATCCGTTGATTCGAATCCCTTCACTTCGCACCCCTCGTTACTCTGAAATTGTACAAACCTCTTCAGACAATGTTCGTGACATTAAGAAGATGGTAAAACATGACCAGAGGGTTTACGCAGCCTCTTACTTCAATGGTGTATATGCGATACAAAAAAATAGAGCTACCAATCTGAACAGCAAAAACAGCCAATTAGACGACAATATAACCGACCTGGTCATCGGCCCTGACAAAGATCTGTGGTGTATATCCAACGAAGGCCACCTTTTTCAGCTGGACATCTCGGATTCGCTCAAAATAAAAAAAACATGGAGTAGAAAAAATAACCTGCAAGGCAACCAATTTAAATGGTTAGTTTTTCAAGAAGACTATCTTTTCCTGGGTTCGAATAAAGGTCTTAATGTCATACCCATAAGCGAACTTTCAAAAAGCACTTTTCAAACCGTTTATTTCTATAATGCTCACAATAATTACTTTCCTCCGGACAGGCCCGGACCACCGTGCTTCGGGCAGCAGTAATAATCGGGGCCGGAGGAGCTGGTTTTGAAATCATAAGATACCTGGTAGAGCGCCTTCCTTTGATGCTTTGCCCGCGCTGGATATATACCAGGTCCCAGCCTGTTGCGGTTGAAAACGTGCTTGACTACCTTACCGGATGCCTGCAGAACCCGTCCACTGCAGGCGAAACATTTGACATAGGCGGCCCTGAGGTCCTCAATTACAGGGATCTGATGGAGATGTATGCCCGGGTTCGGGGTTTGAAGCGGTTTATTATCGGTGTTCCTTTTTTCTATAGCACGCTGTCTGCCTACTGGGTGGCGCTTATCTCGCCGGTGCCGGCGGGGATTGTATTTCCCCTGGCAGAAGGGCTGAAAACTACCGCTGTCTGCCGGGAAAACAGGATCCGCGAGCTTGTGCCGCTTGAACTTATACCAATGGAGCAAGCCATCTGCAATGCCCTTGCAGAAGAAAAGCAAGGGCCCGGCAAACTGCTGTCACGCCAGTCCTGTTTTTTCTCGCGCGCATAACGCAGATATTGGACTTCCAAGGAAACCCAAGGTCGGGATCGGTTTTTGAAGCGACATTGAGCGCTTGCGGTCAGGAGCAAAAAAACTGATCCCGACCGCAGGGTTTCCTTCCTGCAAAAATACCGCCGAGGCGGTGTAGATTGCTTTTTACGGTGCCATCAAAATTCAGCTTTCTTTTTCTTTGATCCAGCGGATGTGTCTTTTCTTTCTCGATACGGTGAAGGTATGAACGTATGCCGGGTATCCCATAACCAGGCAGGCATACACCCTGCGGCCGGGTGGAAGGCAAACCATCCTTCTCAGGTATCGCGAAAACTTCAAAGCCAGGCAGACAAAGCCGATGTAGCAGCTTCCCAGCCCGCGGGCATGCGCATCGTTCATGATATTGGCCGCTGCAATATTGCAGTTTTCACAATGAAACCTGCCTTTTTTGGGAGCATGCAGAAGTATCAGCACAGGCGCGCCGTGTAGAATGTAATCCCTGCCCTGCTCTGCCCGGCTTATGTAATACGGCATGGGTTCCATGTATCGTTCCAGGTCATTTCCCGGAAAAAGTTTTTTGAGCGCCTGGTAAACCAGCTTTCCGGGGCCTTTCCGGGTTCTGCGGTAAAGGTTCTTTGCAAATCCGAACAAGGCCCCGGAGATA
>JAWOEH010000165.1:0-4686 GCA_046482855.1 Bacteroidales bacterium
CCCAATCATATGAAACGAGTTCTTCTTTTACTGCTTTCGCAGTTACTCTTACTACCCCAGCTTCAGGCCCAGGATGAAATTCCTGAAAAGCTCGATAGCTTATTCAAAACCATGTACAAGCGTGGGCAATTTAACGGAAGTGTGTTGGTTGCCGAAAAAGGGCGTGTGCTCTATTCGCGCGCCGTTGGATTTGCCGACTTCCAGGAAGAAGAGTTCCTGGGGCCGGAAACCATTTACAATGTAGGGTCAGTAGCAAAAGCCTTCACAGCCGTAGCCATTATGAAACTAAAAGAGGAGGGTAAGCTTTCGTACCGCGACAAAGTAGAAAAACATCTGCCCAACTTTCCTTACGCCGATGTAGAGATTCATCATTTACTGGTGCATACTTCCGGCATTCCCTCAGGCGGAGAGTTACTGAAAGGCCTGGGCGAAGATCAAATAGCCACCAACGACTTCATTATCAAAAACCTGTATGCAAATCCCTTAGAACTTCTATTTACCCCCGGAGCAAAATTTGCCTATAGCAACCTGGGGTACCTCTTGCTGGCGGAAGTTATCGAAGGCGTTTCAGGAATGACCTACAAAAACTACCTGCAGGAAAACCTGTTTGATAAAGCCGGCATGACCCACACCGGCATATATACAGCAGAAGAAGCACAAACCCTGCCCAATTTAGCAAAAGGCTATGTGTACTATCCCCCTAAAGGAAAAATGACTGTGGCCATGGAGCTGGAGGAGTTTAACGACATTAAAACAGTGAGTGGTATGTATGGCGATGGCAATGCCTATGCCTCCCTGATGGATCTGTATCGTTTTTATGTGGCCTTATCGCAAGAGCAAATTGTAAAACGCGAAACATTAAACGAAGGCTTTAATACGGTAGTTCCCATCAGCCGTTCCAATGCTTTATGTTATGGCTGGAATGTTATGCGCACGCCCCAATCGCAAGTGGTTTACCGGGGTGGCGAACTTCCGGGCTACATCACACATACCTCATGGGACTATGTGAACGATCGGGTTATCATCATGATGTCCAATGAATATATCAACTACCTGAGCTACTCACAGGAGATACTGGCTGCCATGAGCCGACTCATCTCCACGGGCAATTTGGTAATGCCCCAGCTATCAGCAGGAAAAGAGCTAACCAAAGGCATCCTGCAAATGGACACCACCATGTTAAAGAAAAGCATCGCCACCATTAAGCAACGCCCCGACTTGTTCAACACACGCGGCGAACAATTGGCCGAGCTATACAATCGGCTCTTGCAAAACAACGAAAAAGAGAAAGCAGCAATCATCAAACAAGCCTTCTACCGACCTCCGGAGAAAGATGCTGCAAACAACTAATTTCCAAGTGTCTACTGACACATGCAGCCGAAAGACTGCGAATCTGAAATCCGGCTTTGGGGAAAGCCGGATTTCTTTTTTTATATTGCAGATGTTAAAAGATACTCGCACACATGCAAATCATACCGCATATGAAAAATATTATCCTGTACATGGCGACAGCGCTCCTTCTTATTGGCTGCAACAACTCAGAACCTGCACAAACCGGAACAATAACGGTAGGGGTATTCGACAAAAACGGCAACAGTCCGGGCTGTATAACCGACGCCCTGGAGGCGCTGGCACTCGATCCGGATATAAAGGCGGAAGAGATCTCTGCTGCACAAATTGCTTCTCCGGAGCTTGACCGCTTTGATGTTATTGTGTTTCCCGGTGGTAGCGGTCGCAGCGAAAGCATGAGCCTGGGGCAGCAGGGACGAGAACGCATAAAAAGGTGGGTGGAAAAAGAAGGAAACGGCGTAGTGGGCATTTGCGCCGGAGCCTACCTGCTCACCAATACCCCCCACTATCCGGGTATGGCCCTTTCCGGCGCCAAAGCCATTGACATCGAACACGACCACCGCGGACACGGGCTGGCCAAATTCACCCTTACCGATGCAGGTAAGGAGATCTTCCCGGAACTTGCACACAACGACACCCTCTATTGCCAATATTACGAAGGGCCTGTACTGACAGATGCCAACGATAAAATTTCCTTCACCTCACTGGGCACCATGCAGAGTGACGTGCACACCGTGCCCGGAACTCCTGCCAATATGACCAACAACAAACCATTTATGCTCCTCTCGGATGCCGGAAAAGGCAAAACAGCCTCCTTTGTGGGGCACCCCGAAACCACCCCCGGCATGCGCTGGCTTGTACCCCGCATGGTGCGCGTAGTGAGCAATTTCGAGATAATCGCCTACGACTCAACCGTTGTTCGCCCTCACCTGTACCAAAAAGAGCTCCTCTTTACACAGGAGCAGTTGCAAAAACAGACCAACGCTTACGCTAAGCTAAGCCACGGAACCCCAAAAGTGCGCATCGAGGGCATCAACGAGTTGGTGGCAATGCATGCCTGGTCCGCAAAAAAGTGGGTCGTAGGCATGGTGCGGGATGCACATCCGGAGGTCCGCCAGGCGGCAGCTAACGCCCTCCTGCAACTGGAACGCACCGATGCCATTGAGGATCTTGCCGCTATGCTACAACGGGAAAAAGAGGAACAAACCAAGCAACAATTACAGGAAGTGCACGAAAAGTTTAAGGCTATGCGTAAAGGAAATTAACCAGATAACTACATAGGCGAACATAATCGTCCCGTTACAAATCGGTATTTTTTTATTTTCGGTAAGATCTTTCCGAAACACAACACGTAAAACCTAACGAACCCAAAACACCGAGGCAACCTTAGAACGAAGTTTGGCATCTGACTACAAAACCACCTGGCTATGAGAAAAAACATTTGCATTATTGGCTCCATACTTATTGCATTGTTATGGGCATGTGAAAAAGAGGATACCGGACTCCCCCTCAACAACCCAGGATTACTTTACCAGGTTCAATTTGATGGGGAACTAAATGCGGAATATTCCTACACAAAATCAAAACGAATTGCTGAGGAGAAGAGTAAAATGCATTATACCCGGCACAACTATCAACATGGCAAGCTAATTTCGTCCGATTACTACCTTGACCCGGGTATGTTCAGCAGCAACAGCTCAACAGCAGAGTCAGCATGGAATCGGGAAGAATGGGTACATCCGACAAATACGCAGAAAAACAGCACAAAAACCTATGCTTATGATGAGGAAGGAAGAATTAGCAAATCTGAAAATGAGTTAGAAATTTGTGCATACCGTTATGATGATAAAAACAGAATCAATCGGCAAACTTTTTATCGCGACAATAAACGCACCGGTTATATTGATTATACTTATGACCCTAACGATAATGTAATAAAGAGATGCCACTATTGGGTGCTCGCTACAGGAGAAGCAGAGCTTCAGACAACAACCGTGTATGAATTTGACAACAAAAAAAATCCATACAGCACTTTCAATTCCTTACTGACTCCCGGACGCTATACAAATACCAATAACATCATTAAGGAGACGTACACCATTCATCACGAAGTTACCCCCGACATTGATAAGGTGCAAGTAACCGAAAATAACTACACTTACAACACCAGCGGATATCCAACAAGTAAGAATGAATCGGTGAGGTATTTTTACTATTAAAATCCATTCGCTACCATTTTACAAGGAACCTGAAAGGTTGTTTACTCCTATATTACAAAAGGTTCAAGCCGTCTAAAAGTTAAAGTTCGGTAACTACCCGCCTCCAATGCGCTTTTGTGGGCCGCAAGGATTGCACGGTGCTTGAGGCGAAACGGTTCGCTGTAAGGAGACGCAACCTTTGCAAAGAGGAGGCCATCTTAAGGTGGAAACAACACAAAACGAATGTAATATGAAAAAGCTTTTGGTAATTGGTATTGTTTTACTGGCATTAATCTCCTGTGAAAAGGATGACAATCAGATAACAAGTTTAGAAAAGGATTATTTACCCCTTCAAGTTGGGAATCAATGGGAGTTTGAATTAGCAGGAACCGACTCAATAGTAGCTATTACTGAGATGAATGGGAATGGGAATGACTATTTTAAATTTGTAAATGACGAGGGAACAACTTCATACTATCGAAAAGAAGGTGAGCGAATCTATGTTAAGCTCTCTTCCTCAGAAAGTACAGAGGAGATGAAATTCAATTTGGCAGCTGATGTTGACGAGACATGGGAGTATGGCCCGGGTTATGTTACACTTGTCAGTCGAAATGCAACTATCACCATTGGTGATAAGCAAATTGAGGGTTGTTTGCAATTCAATTTTCACAATAATGATTTGATTGATTACGGTTATACTATTTGGTTAGCTCCCGGAATTGGATTCATTCAACAGACATGTCAGGAGTGTTATGGTACCGCATTTTCCACTATGCAACTTGAAGAAGCGTTGGTAAATGATAAGTTGATTGAATTCAAGTAACTTACTGATAATTGCTTTTGTTTTTTTTGCAGCAGGCAATGATGAATTCATTTCCTGCTGTGCTTTTTTTCTTATATATTTAAACAGCCAAAGCGTTAAAATTCACTAACCCTAACGAACAATGAAAAAATCTTTACTTATTCTACTAACATTACTATGCACACATTTTGTTGGCCTAAGCCAGGACAACCACTTGTCGTTAATTTACGATTTTGAAGGTGCCGATTTCGATTATGCCGTTAAAAGCATGGTGGGACAAAATGACTCCATTTACATTATCGGCAACACGCCCAACGGACAAGGCGTATTCTTTAA
>JAWOEH010000021.1:0-8052 GCA_046482855.1 Bacteroidales bacterium
CGCAGACTTCGTTGCTTATAGAATGCATACATCAGGGCTGCTAAGGTTACCACAATACTTGCTGTTTTTAACCACATGTATTCGATAAGATCTTCCAATCCAAAAAACGGTGTTGTTAAAAAAGCAAGGGTAATGGCCAGGCCCACAACAAAGAGCGTCCACTCCGAAAGGCGTATGTGCCAGGTGCGCCAGGGGCGCAACTTTTCGTAGAAGTAAATCACCACAGTGAAAAACAGGGGGACAAACATCAACAAATAGCGAGGATAAATATCGGGTGATACCCAATAGATTATAATGTTAAAGAAAAGTATCAGGGTATTAAACTTTAGAAACTGATGATGAGCAATGCGTTTTCGGGTGGCTTTGCGGAAAAGAACAACTACCAGAAGCGTAAGAGGCATAAAATGAAACAGAAACTCAAAGGGGAAAGTAAACAAGTGGATTACGGTTGCAAGCATGCCAGTTGCTGCCGGCGTGCGGCGGGTGGATTCCGTCCATAATGTTTCAAAAACACCCAGTAAGTCCACATCGTTTTGCAACCCATAAAGCCAGTAGTAGCCCCCGATAATGCCAATAAGTATCGGCAGGCTGATGAACTGTTTCCAGCTAAAGAGTAGGCGGAATTGCCTTTTGTACGTGAAAAAGGTTAAGAAAGAGATTCCCAGAAATACAAGAGCCGGTAATCCCTTTAACAGATAGGCAGCACTTATGAGTAAATAGGAAAGAGCAAAAAGAGCTTTGATATGGCCTTTTTTGTATTGGAAGTAAAGAACCATGAAGAAGAGGTAGATTACCCAGCTGAAGGTAATGTCAATTAGTCCGTACATCGACTCATAAATGATGATACGTCCGCAGGTTAGGAACAATAAGGCATTGATAACCCCTTGCCGGGTGCCCATCTCTTTTTTTACAAAGTAAAAAATGGTTAAGCCAAATCCTAATAGGGAGATAACCATGGGCATACGCATCACAAATTCGGTGTAGGTATCAGTTGAGGCAAAGAACAGGGCAATGATCCAATTGTATAGAGGCGGCTTTTTGAAGTAAAGTTCACCTCCCAGGGTGGGCGTCAGATAATCGCCGCTAAAAAGCATCTCCAGTGCTACCAACCCACGAATCGATTCGTCCTCGATAAAGGGCATGAGCCCCAGGTTTATGAGATAAGCAGGAAGAGCCAGAAGCAATCCGGCATACAAAAACAATAACGGGTGTGCTTTTAAGTAGCGGTATAGTTTTCTCACAGTTGTATCGGTTTCGGGGTATTTGTTTGCTAATCTTTCCAAAGAGGGAAATACAATACAAAAAAAAGCATTTTTTTGTTAAGGCGAAAGCTGTCGGTGAGGAAACTTACAAGCTTATTGTTTGTGCGAACTTTTCAAAGCTGCGCCACAGTAAGGGCAAAATGTGGCATCGGCAGGTGATATGGCTGTCTTGCAATGGGGACAGTAACGCGCATACTTGCGCTCAGTATGCTCTTTGGTGATTTCTGCTGTAATAATGCCTGTAGGAACCGCTATGATGGCATAGCCTACTATCATAATCAAGGAGCTGATCAATTGTCCCAGGGGCGTTTGGGGAGCAATATCGCCATAACCTACGGTGGTAATGGTGACAATGGCCCAATAAACACTGCGTGGGATGTTATCAAATCCATTGGCTTCTCCTTCTATTACGTACATTAGTGTACCAATAATCAAAACCAGGTTTAGAATACTGAACATAAATACGCTGATTTTGGTCATGCTTCTGCGTAAGGAGAGAATAATCAGATTGCCATGATTCACAAATCGGTTGAGTTTAAAGATTCGAAAGACCCGAAGTAGTCGCAATGATCTGATTACAAGCAGGTAATGCCCGGAGGCAAAGAGGAGCCCCAGATAGGCAGGAAGGATGGCCAATAAATCAATAATTCCCAGGGGGCTGAAGAGGTATTTTTTTGAAGATTTTGCTACCCAAATGCGTACGGCATATTCAAGGGTAAATATCCCGGTAAATACCCATTCGCCAATTAAAAACCAATAACCATAACTCTCCCTCAACGGACGTAGGCTTTCCAAAACTACAACCAAAATACTAACCAGAATTGCCCATAGAAGGGCAATGTCAAAAATGCGGCCGGCAGGGGTATCGGTATCAAAGATGATGGAATTTAAGCGGGAGCGTAACGAATCCATTACTTTTTTACTCAAATGTATAAAAAAGGCAGCGCTTCTGCAATAGGTGCACCTCCCGGGCCTATCTAAGCACGCTGTAACTGGTCACGAATTACGCGAGAAGCTTTTAGCCTGAAAAATCAAGTTGTTATCCGGCTTTTGCAGATTGGTTCCCTCCCTTTTGTGATTGCTCAGCCTGTTTTTTTAATTGGCTGTTCATCTGTTTGAACCCTTCGAGGGTAGGCGCTTCTATTTTTTTCCATAGCAAAGGAACCAGAATGCCTGAGAAGTATTCCCGTTGAAAAACACGGACGGTATTTTTGTTAAGTGTTTGCAGTTCAAAAATATGCTCGCCGTCGAATACCCCTTTAAACAGGAGTTTTCCTTTCCATCGTAACTCCTTGTTGGGGGTTGCATCCAAACAGACGGGACGAAATAGTTGCTTCCCTTTATTGGGCAGTTGCAGGGTAATAGTAAGCTTTTCTCCTTTAGCAGGTGTCCCTTCTATCGATGTGATGAAGGGATTCCATGTGGGATAGGCAGAAAAATCTACCAGAATTTTCCAAATATCCGTGGCCGAAGCCTGAATATCTATATAGGTCTCAATGGTCTTCATGGTTTGTTACATTAGTCATAACTGTGCTGTAATCAATAGTATCCTTTAAAGGGTGGTTGAAGGCAATTTGTTCATTTTAACTGTTCATTCTTTGGGTTTGTAAAGATCCGAAACTAATTTCACAATAGAAAATGTCAATTAATACAAAAAAATCGGCAAAAAGAAAAATTTGCTTTATATTTCAACAAAGGCATGAGTTTATGTGTTTAGCATTTTTTGCCAAAAGATTGAACAAGGACTCGGAACATAGGTTTAATATGTACTACAAATAGCGAACGCATGACGATTGATAAAAGCAAAACGGTACAACCACTCGATACACTATCTGGGAAATCGCTATATTATTTGTTCTTAGCAGGCTCCCGGAAAATTCTGGAACATCAGCAGGAGCTTAACCAAATGAATGTGTTTCCTGTGCCCGATGCCGATACAGGAACAAATCTGGCCTCTACCATTCGTTCAGTAATTGAACGAATTAAGCCCAACCAATCCTATGGAAGTGCAGTAGTGCATATTGCCGATGCAGCCCTTGAGGGGGCCAGAGGGAATTCAGGGGTTATTTTTGCCCAGTTTCTTTATGGAGTTAGTGTAGAGGCAAAGGAGAGAAATGAAATTGATTTGCAATTGTTTATTGATAGCCTTAAGCGTTCGGTTCAGTATGTGTATGAGGCTATTTCCGAGCCTGTAGAGGGAACCATGATCACGGTGATTCGCGAGTGGGTGGATCACATCTACAACAATCGGCATCGGTTACAAAATTTTGCACATCTGCTCAACGACTCTTATCAGGTGGCAGTGGATTCGCTTAATCAAACCACCCAAAAGTTGAAAGTCCTGGCCAATGCCAACGTAGTAGATGCCGGTGGAAAAGGATTTGTCCTGTTTTTGGAGGGCATTATGGAGTGGCTGAAATCGGGTGATATGCGTCCGTTGATCGATATCCATCAGAATGAGCGCATTCCCCTGGAACTAACCGATGTTTCGCATGAAACGTTTCATTATCGCTATTGTACCGAGGCAGTAATCAAAGGCAGCGGATTGAAGGCAAAAACAGTGCGGGAAGCCATTAAGAACAGAGGCGACTCACTGGTAATTGCCGGAGCTGGCAATACCCTGCGCTTGCATATCCATACCGATGAGCCACAGCTCCTATTTCAGGAATTGCAAAAATTTGGCACACTTACTTTTCAAAAGGCCGACGATATGCAAAAGCAATATGAGGTGGCGCATAAACGCAAATATCCCATTGCGTTGGTTACCGACAGTGTTTGTGATTTGGATCCTGAACTGTTGGAACGATACCAGATACACATGGTGCCGCTGAATATATTTATCGGCCAAAATCATTATCTGGATAAGCTGACCATGACTCCCGGGCAATTCTACGACAGTGCCGATGCCTCTGAAGCCTTTCCCACAACCTCGCAACCCAATGAGAGGGCCTTTGTGAACTTATACTCTCACCTGGCCTCACATTACGATTCTGTTATTGCCGTGCATCTTACCTCTAAATTTAGTGGAACCTATAAAAACAGCTTAAGTGCAGCCCGAAAAGTGTCGGCCGAGTTTGAAAAACCTATCGATGTCATCGATTCTCAGCATCTTTCCGGTTCCTTAGGTTTATTAACCTGGAAAATTGCGAAAGCCATTGAGAGTGGAGAAAATCATGAGGCTATTGTGGCAATGGCACAGAATGTTCGGAAAAACCTGCGCATACTGGTAAGTGTTAGGGACTTAAAGTACATGGTTCGGGGTGGACGGGTAAGTCCGCTAAAGGGACGAATAGCCAACTGGTTGCACGTGAAGCCGATTGTCTCCATGAAGGACGGAAATTCCATTCTTTTCGATAAAGCCTTTAGCCAAAAAGGGAATATGCAAAAGGTAATGAAACATGTACGGCAAGATCTTGTTAACGCTAAAGTGGGTGCCTATATCCTTTTACATGCCGATAATCCCGAGGGTGCGCAATGGTTTCGGGAACAAATGGAAGATCTTACCGGAAAAAAACCCGTGTCGGAGGTAAATATATCGCCGGTTGTTGGCCTTAGTGCCGGGCGCGGGGCAGTATCCTTGGCCTATCTTGTAGAACCTCAGTAATAGCGTTTGGCAGGCATCACGGCCCATAAAATAACGTAAACCAAAATTCCGGGGAAGCCCGCACTGAGAATAGAAACCAAAAGGTATACCAGGCGAACCATACCGGTATCCCAACCAAAATATTCGGCAATGCCGGCACATACCCCTGCAATGGCTCTGTTGTTTGATCGCTCTAA
This sequence comes from Bacteroidales bacterium, assembly GCA_046482855.1. Taxonomy (GTDB): domain Bacteria; phylum Bacteroidota; class Bacteroidia; order Bacteroidales; family UBA12077; genus CAYVSF01. The sequence continues at coordinate 5,043 of JAWOEH010000021.1, forward strand.
TCGTCTGTGCATGAACTCATTGTTTTATTGCCTGTTTTCTTAAAGATCTTACTGAAACGATACAATATTAACAAAATTAATGTAGTTTTACTAATCAAAACGATCGATGCGGAAATGCCTGTTACGTATCTTTCGCATAAGGATCCGTGTAGTTTTTAAACCTAATTAAACCTTACTTGTAAATGGAAAGAAGACAGATTTTTGCCATTGGCAGCTTTCTTTTTGGGGCAATGATTGTACTTTTGCCCGCGTGTAAAAATGAAAAGCAAGCCATGAATATGCAAGCACCCGATGTGGAAAAGAAACCCAAAGAGTTGACCGTACACGGAGATACCCGTATCGACAACTACTATTGGCTAAACGACCGTGAAAACCCTGATGTAATCGCCTACCTGGAAGCCGAAAATGCCTATACCAAAGAGGTGTTGGCACCTACCGAGGAACTACAGGAGAAATTGTTCCAGGAGATGAGAGGACGTATTAAGGAGGATGATGAGTCAGTACCCTATAAACGTAATGGCTATTTTTACTATACCCGCTACGAGGAGGGAAAGGAGTATCCTATATACTGCCGCAAAAAAGGTTCCCTGGAAGCCGATGAGGAAGTTATGCTCAATGTGAATGATATGGCAAAAGAGTTTAGCTACTATCAAGTAGGAGGAGTGAATGTAAGTCCTGATAATAAACTTTTGGCTTTTGGTGTGGATACGGTGAGTCGCCGGAAGTATACTATCCATATAAAAAACCTGGAGACAGGGGAAATATATCCCGACCGCATTCCTGAGACCACCGGGAGTGCCGCCTGGGCTAACGATAACAAGACACTCTTCTATACCCGGAAAAATGAAGAGACACTGCGTTCCGAATGGATCTACCGACACTCCCTTGGAACCGATGCTGCCACTGATAACATGATTTACCACGAGGACGATGAAACTTTTAGCGTGGCTGTATACAATTCCAAGTCGCGCGACTATATCATGATTGCCAGTTATGCAACTCTTTCCTCGGAATATCGGTTCCTGGATGCGAACACTCCTAATGAGGAGTTTCAGGTGCTTCAGCCACGCGAAAGAGGGTTGGAATACTCGGTTTCGCACTTTGGCAACCACTTTTATATTGTTACCAATTGGGAGGCTAATAACTTCCGATTGATGAAAACACCTGTAACGAAAACTACCAAGGATAATTGGAAAGAGGTGATTGCCCATCGTAAGGATGTGTTTCTTGAGGGGATTGAGATCTTTAAGAACTATTTGGTTGTTGATGAGCGTAAGGATGGCCTTACACAACTGCGCATCAGAAATTGGGAATCGGGCGAGGAGTATTATATGGATTTTGGCGAGGAGGTATATACTGCTTATGTATGGTATTCAGGAGTTTCAGCTTCCCTCTTCCGGCATGTATCGTATAACGGCTTCCGGTGCTGCCGCGGGAACAGTGCCTAACAATGATCCGGGCTATGGTGCGGTAATGTCAGGAGACTTTATCCTGACGGGGAATACCACCTTAAATATTATAGTAGGTCAGAAGGGAGGCAGCTCCACGACCAGTTTTGATGGCGGCGGCGGTGGAGGAGGATCTTTTGTATGGGATGTGGCTAATACTTCTCAGCCATTGATCGCTGCCGGTGGTGGCGGTGCCGGTGGAAACCAGACGGGTACTTCGGCCTCTAAGCATGCTACCGATAGTATTGATGGCCAGCCCAATGGCAATGGCGATCCGGGCGGCTCAAACGGTCAGGGTGGTCCCGGTGGGAATACGGGAAGCTGGGGTGGGGGTGGAGGTGCCGGCTGGCTGTCTAATGGCGGCGATGACGGAACTTATGGAAAAGGAGGCTTTAGCCCGCTAAACGGTGGTCAGGGTGGCCCCAATACGGGTTCTTCAAATAACGAAGGAGGCTTTGGTGGTGGCGGCTCCGATGGCTATGATGGTGGTGGCGGTGGCGGTGGATACTCCGGAGGACACGGCGGCGGATACTCGGGCCACACCTTCCGAAACGGCGGGGGTGGAGGTTCTTATAATCAGGGTACCGACCAGCAAAACCAGGGGGGCGTTAACGATGAGCATGGCTTTGTCGTTATTGAACCCCTTTCCTCCGGTGCCCATAACGATGCCGGAATTGCTTCATTGGATGAGCCGGTGATATTCTGCCCCGGAACCCGGGATGTGATGGTAACCATTTCTAATTTCGGTATTAACCAGGTAAATAGTGTAGATGTGGAGTGGGAGATCAACGGCGTAGCCCAGCCCACCTATACCCACACTTCTACTATTGATACCATGGGTGGTTCCGGTTCTTCTTCAGCACAGGTAACCATAGGCAGCTATACGTTTACCAACGCCCCCTATCAGTTTAAAGCCTGGACCAACAATCCCAATAATGTTCAGGATACTGTCAATGATAATGACACTCTGGAGACAATGATCCAGTCCAACCTGCCGGCCCCTGGCAATTTAACCGTTACCGATACTACCGGCACTACGGTTACCTTTACCTGGATGGGTGGTTCCGCAGCTCATAGCTGGATTTACGTGCTTGTTCCCGCAGGGGATGCGCCGGGAACGGGCATTCCGGTTCATACTACTTCTCAATCGGCTACGGCTTCCGGATTGACCTCCAAAACGGACTATGACCTTTATGTGGCTGAGTTGTGCCCCGGAGGTACGGATACTTCCGCCTGGGCCGGGCCGGTTTCATTTACGACCCCCTTTTCCTGTCCGCCTCTGGCTTATTGCTTTACCAATGCCGGGGCTGCCGGAGCTTCCGGCCCCTCACAGTCCCAGCTGAACAGCGCCTATACAGGGACCAATCTTGACGGACTGGTTACTTCGAATGGAGGTATTCAGGAGTTTCAGCTTCCCTCTTCCGGCATGTATCGGATAACGGCTTCCGGTGCTGCCGCGGGAACAGTGCCTAACAATGATCCGGGCTATGGTGCGGTAATGTCAGGAGACTTTATCCTGACGGGGAATACCACCTTAAATATTATAGTAGGTCAGAAGGGAG
>JAWOEH010000071.1:0-11198 GCA_046482855.1 Bacteroidales bacterium
AACCTATGCTTATGCTTAGGTTTTCCTTGTTTTAATCAGCTATACTATGAAGCAAAAGATGCTGCCTTTACTCTTTTTCGTGCTCACCATACTGGGTGCATGTAGTACAAAGCCTGTTTTAACGCCGGCAGAGTATGTAAATCCTTTTATTGGTACCGGAGGCCATGGGCATACGTTCCCGGGGGCCACGGCTCCTTTCGGAATGGTGCAACTCAGCCCTGATACCCGTCTTGAAGGCTGGGATGGTTGTTCCGGCTATCACGATTCCGATTCCATTATTTATGGATTCTCGCACACACACCTTAGTGGTACGGGTGTAGCTGATTATTGCGATATTTTGTTTATGCCCAAAACAGGTTCCACCCTTTGGCAAAACGGCTATAAGCAAGGTGTTGATAGTGGGTATGCCTCTCGCTTTCGAAAATCGGAAGAGGAGGCCGGTGTTGGCTACTACCGCGTGTTGCTTGACGACTATCAGATAGAGGCCGAACTTACCGCTTCGCAACGCGCCGGCTTTCATCGGTATACCTTTCCTGACTCGCAGAATGCACAGGTGATCATTGATCTTACCCATCGCGACGAAGTGCTGGAGGCAGATATCGAACAGGTTAGTGATACCGAAATTATTGGATTCCGGAAATCAAACTCCTGGGCCAGCGAACAGTATGTCTATTTCTATGCACGTTTTAATCAACCCATTGATTCTTTCGTTATTGCGCTAAATGATTCGGTACATCCCGGGCTGCAAAAAGTGCATCACCAACACATTAAAGCCGCCCTGCATTTTTCCCTGCCTGTCGATACACCACTCTTGGCTAAGGTTGGTATTTCAGCAGTAAGTGCCAGAGGTGCTAAGCGCAATCTGGAAGAAGAGATTCCCCATTGGGATTTTGATCTTACCCGAAACCAAACCCGGAACCTATGGAACAAAGAATTAGATAAGATTGTGATAGAGGGAACACCCCAACAAAAAGAGATCTTCTATACCTCTTTATACCACACCATGATTGCTCCAAATGTGTTTATGGATGTCGATGGCCAATACCGGGGTACGGATCTGCAAATCCATCAGGCATCTGATTTTACTAACTATACGGTATTTTCGCTATGGGACACTTACAGAGCCACCCATCCCCTCTACACAATTATCGATCGGGATCGTACCCGGGATTATATCCGCACCTTTTTGCATCAGTACAAGCATGGTGGACAGCTGCCTGTATGGGAGCTGGCGGGAAACTATACGGGCTGTATGATTGGCTACCACTCGGTGCCGGTTATTGTCGATGCGTATAGGAAGGGTATTCGGGACTTCGACACCACCTTGGCCCTGGAGGCCATGCAGCACAGTGCCATGCAGGAGCATTTGGGGCTTGCACCTTATCGTACGTATGGATTCATTCCTGCACATTTGGAGCACGAGTCGGTATCAAAGACCCTGGAGTATGCCTATGACGATTGGTGTATTGCAATTATGGCCCGGGCAATGGGCAAGGAAGAGGTATATGATCAATATATCGAAAGGGCACAATACTACAAAAATCTATTCGACCCGCAAACCGGATTTATGCGTCCGCGCATGTTTGGTATGTGGAAAGATCCGTTTGATCCGGCAGAGGTCGACTTTAATTATACCGAAGCCAATTCGTGGCAATACTCCTTTTATGTGCCTCAGGATGTTCAGGGCATGATTGCCTTGCATGGGGGCGAGAAGGCTTTTGCTGCCAAACTCGATTCGCTGTTTGCCGCTCGTCCTAAGATCTCAGGGCGCCATCAGGTGGATATTACCGGCCTTATTGGTCAATATGCGCATGGCAATGAGCCAAGTCATCACATGGCCTACCTGTACAATTTTGTGGGACAGCCCTGGAAAACCCAGGAGCTTGTGCAGCAAATTATGCGCGAAATGTACACCCCTCAACCCGATGGTCTCATAGGCAATGAGGATTGCGGACAGATGTCGGCCTGGTATGTGTTTAGTGCGATGGGTTTTTACCCTGTAACGCCCGGAACTACGGAGTATATTTTGGGAAGTCCGGTATTGGAGCGTGCTGAAATCAAACTGGAAAATGGCAAGACCTTTACCCTTACTTCCAATGCTTCGGAAGATCGAAAATATGTGGCTTCGGTGAAGCTAAACGGACGCCCCTGGACCGCTACTTACCTGCCGCACGATAGTATTATGACCGGGGGAAAGCTGCACTTCGAAATGTCCGAAGAACCTGTAAAGAGCTATGGGCAAGGAGTTTCAGACAGGCCGCAAACCCGCATTGATGCTCCCCCAATCTTTCCGGCGCCCTACACAAATGTGAAGAAACGAAGCTATACGGGTGTGCAGCGAGTGGAGTTGTTCTCGACGATTGAAGGGGCAGAAATTTTCTACACCCTCGATGGGCGTTCGCCTAAAAAATCGGGTAGTAGATACGAAGGCCCTTTTGAGGTGGAGGAATCGGTTGTCATTAGGTTTTATGCTAAGAAAGAAGGTATTGGAGAGAGCAAGGTAATAGATATGGAGCTCATTAAATTTCCCGAAGGGCGAAGTATTTCTCTTGCTACCGATTATCATCGTCAATATACCGCAGGAGGCGATAGTGCATTGATTGATGGCATCCGCGGTACCAACGATTTTCGGTTGGGCGCCTGGCAAGGGTACAATGGACCCGATTTGAATGCTGTAGTCGACTTGGGAGAGCCCACTACCATTCACCGACTAACTACGGGTTTCTTGCAGGATATTAACTCCTGGATATTTATGCCCGAGCGAGTGGAATACTACCTATCCGATGACGGTGAAACCTTCCGGAAGGTAGGAGTCGTTGAAAATCATGTGCCGAAAAATAAAGGGGGCGTTATTACCCATGATTATAGCGTGCACCTGGCACCTCAAAAGGCGCGTTATGTGAAAGTGGTAGGTGTAAGTGGGCGGATGTGTCCCGATTGGCATAAGGGCCATGGAAATCCTTTGTTTATTTTTGCCGATGAAATTGTAGTTCATTAAAATATGAGGCTGATTAATGCTAAGAATCTGATTTTAAAACACAACCTATGTCACAAGAAAACAACCAAAAAAAGAGTTATACAGGTCCCTTTATCGTTGTAACAGGCTTGTTCTTTATGTGGGGATTTATGACCAGTATGAATGATATTCTTATTCCTTATCTGAAGAATGTATTCTCGCTCAGCCATGCTCAGTCGATGCTGGTACAGTTTAGTTTCTTTGGGGCTTATTTTATCGGTTCCGTTATCTATTTCTTCATCTCCTCAAAGACGGGTGATCCCATTAATCGTATTGGCTATAAAAATGGCATTTTAATCGGGTTGGTGTTGTCGGCGATGGGATCGGCACTGTTTTATCCGGCTGCCGAGCTGGTATCCTATGGGTTCTTTTTGGCGGCACTTTTTATCCTGGGGTTGGGGTTTACCCTGCTCCAAATAGCTGCCAATCCCTATGTGGCTATTCTTGGCACCGAGGATACCGCTTCCAGTCGGTTGAATCTGGCTCAGGGTTTCAACTCGCTGGGAACTACCGTGGCTCCGTTGCTTGGCGGCTTTTTGGTGTTCAAGTATTTTGTGAATGCTGCAGGTGCCGATTCCGTAAAAGTACCTTACCTGGTTTTCGCTCTTGTGTTTGGTTTGTTGGCTATTCTTGTAAAAATGAGTGATTTGCCGCGGTTTTTCAACGAGGAGGATGTAGACGCCGGTGCCGGTGCTTTAAAATATCGCCATTTGGTGTTAGGCATGATTGCCATATTCATGTATGTAGGTAGCGAAGTGGGCATAGGCAGTATTATGATTAGCTTTTTGGGGCTGGAGTCCATTGCTGGCTTGCCGGAGGCTGAGGCAAGTGTGTACGTCTCCTTTTATTGGGGCGGTTTGATGATTGGCCGTTTCATGGGAGCTGTCTCGCTAAGCGGCATGAAGGCTAATTTGAAGTACGGACTTATGCTCCTGGTTCCTGTGATAGCCTTTTTGGTTATTGGCTATTTTAAAGCATGGGATGTGGCCTTGATCTATGGCATTTTTCTGGTTTTAAACTATATTGCTTTCGTTGGAGGAAAATCCTTAGCGGCACGGACGTTGTTTATTTTTGCCCTGATAGCTGTGGCGCTGCTTACTGTCGCCCTGTTTAACACCGGGCTGGTAGCTATGTGGGCAGTGATTGGTGTGGGGATTTTTAATTCCATTATGTGGTCCAATATTTTTACCCTGGCCATTGCCAAGCTCGGAAAATATACCTCACAGGGGAGTTCGCTACTTGTTATGGCCATACTGGGCGGTGCCTTAATGCCATTGCTTCAGGGAGGCGTTGCCGATACTCTGGGAGTACATTATTCCTTTATTGTGCCTATCTTTGGGTACTTATATATTGCTTTTTATGGATTAATAGGCTATAAACCTGTTATTCCTGAATCGATAAAAACGACGAAAAATTAAGGAGTATGGCCAGGAAAGATCTTGCGGTTGGAATAGATATTGGCGGCACCAATGTTTGCTATGGATTTGTAACCCCCCAGGGACAGTTGCTACACGAAGGCACATTTCCCATAAATCAATATGAGGATCCTAAAGTATTTACCCTGTTACTTGCAAAGCGACTAACAGAGGAATTTCGGGAGTTTACATCCGACTATCAGTTGAAAGGGGTGGGTATTGGCGCTCCCAACGGGAACTTCCATCATGGAACCATCGAATTTGCGCCAAACCTTAAGTGGAAAGGAATTGTCCGTTTAGCTGACATGTTTCGTGAGGAGATGAAAGTCCCTGTTTTGCTTACCAATGATGCTAATGCCGCTGCGATTGGTGAAATGATGTATGGCGCAGCTCAAGGCATGCGCGACTTTTTAATGGTTACCCTTGGAACGGGGCTGGGAAGCGGTTTTGTCGCTAATGGCGATTTGATTCTTGGACACGATGGATTTGCCGGAGAATTGGGCCATACCATCGTATACCCCGATGGACGTGAATGCGGATGTGGCCGAAAAGGGTGCCTGGAAACCTATACCTCCGCAACGGGTGTGGTACGAACAGCTTTAAAATTGATGGCCAACTCACGCGCCGAAAGTCCCTTGAGAGCAGTAGCTCCCAATCAGCTTACGGCCAAAATTATTGCCGAGCAGGCTAGAAAAGGCGATCCTCTGGCCGTGGAGGTTTTTGATTATACCAGCGAAGTGCTGGGGATGAAGCTGGCCGATGCAGTGGCTATTACTTCACCTGAAGCCATCTTCCTGTTTGGGGGACTTACTCAGGCGGGTGATTTGATCTTTAAAAATACTGAGCGTTATATGGAACAATACCTCTTACCCATTTATAGAAATAAAGTAAAGATTCTGCCTTCGGCGTTACCCGAAAATCAGGTAGCTATCCTTGGTGCTGCGGCGCTTGTAGGAAAGTATGAAAAAAATGGAACCCCAGATTAAACCCTCAACGATGTTTGTCATCTAAAATTTGAAAGTTGACTGTTTATCTTATGATAATGCACGGGAATGGTCAGTTGACTTCAATTTGATAAGATAGAGACATATAACGATTTTTCGGGTAAAGTGAGGTACACACAAGTTGTGTACAGAGAGTAAAAAGGGTGGAGTGGAGGCCACCCTTTTTTTATTTTATTGCAGAAAGTAGTCAGGATGTTTTTTATGATGTCCTGTTTCCTCCTGAATCATGGCTGCAAAGCGCAAAATTTTATGCTCCTCAAATAAGTTTCCTAAAAACGTAATACTTGTGGGACGATTTTTTTCGTCAAATCCTGTGGGAATTACCACAGCGGGTTGCCCTGTCAGGTTTGTGGCCAGAAGTTGGTTGCCTACAAATGAGGGGGCAATAATTACATCGTATGTACTGAATAGCTTGTGCATGGCTATTTGCAATTCCGCTCTTATTTGGTTGGCCAATATGTAATCGGCTGCGGGAATCAGGCGTCCTTGCCGGAAAATGGCGGGCCAGGCATGCCGATGTTGCTGGACCATGGCGGTATCTGCATCCCTGTCGGTAAGTCGGGCAAATGCAGCCGCTGCCTCTGCTTCTAATATCAGACTTAACGATTGTATGGGGAAATCCGATGGCATGTTGATGGGGGTTAAATCGTATCCTTTTCCCTCAAGCATACTTAATATGCTGCTATCGTTGCTATGTTCCCGGTACTCTTCCTGAAAAAGATCCTGAAAATAGGCCACTTTAAACCCCTGTGTGCTTTGGTGGCTGTTGTAGGGAAAGTCGATTGTGCTAGTTGAGGGATCCAATGGGTCGGCACCGTGAATCTGTGCCAAAACCATGGCTGCTCCCTCTGCCGAACGGCATATGGGGCCTACTTTGTCCATGGACCAGCTAAGGGCCATAGCTCCGTGGCGCGAAACACGACCGTATGTGGGGCGCAGTCCTGTAACGCCGCAACGCGACGAGGGGGAGATAATGCTTCCCCAGGTTTCGGTACCAATGCTGAAACCTACCAGGCCTGCCGAGGTAGCTGCGGACGAACCGGCGGAGGAGCCACTGGAGCCTTGCGTTAAATCCCAGGGGTTTTTTGTTACACCCCCAAACCACACATCACCCATAGCCAGAGCGCCGAGTGTAAGCTTGCCCAAAAGTACCGCCCCAGCCTCTTCTAGTTTCTTTACGATAGTTGCTGTGGTTGCTACTTCTTGATTTTTGTAAGGCACCGCTCCCCAGGTGGTGGGGTAGCCTTCAACCGCAAACAGATCTTTAATGCCATAAGGAATACCATGCAAGGGCCCACGGTAGATGCCTTGCTTTAACTCCCGATCGGCACGGGCAGCTTGTTCCATAGCCAGTTCCTCGGTGAGGGTAATAAGGCACTGCAATGTGTCGGAGTAAGTTTTTAACCGATTTAAATAAAGTTTCGTAAGGGCTGTGGAGGTAAGTTTTCCTCCTTTAATCAGGGATGAGAGTTCCGGAAGCGTATAGAATGCAAGTTCTGCTTCGCTTTTGGGAACCGCCCCGGGGAAATGAAGCCCAAACTCAGGGGTGCCTTCGGGAAGATCAACCTCTTCGCCTATGGGAATCGACTGAAATACCAACGGATTTGGTGTATGGTTGTGAATCGATGCGCTGCGGATTTTGCTGTATTGGTTTAGCTTGGATTGAGCGTCATTAATCAGCGTGTCCACTTGTTTGGGGGTGTACTCAAGTCCTAGTGTCTTTGTTGTTTGCACCAGATTGTTGTGGGTGAGTGACGAGTCCTCGGATTTTTCCTGACAGCTGCTGAAAATACAAGTCATGGCTGCTGCAAGAATAAGGGGCAGGTGTTTTCGCATAGGGTTGTTTTTTTGTTAATTCTGGTATAGCGTGAATTCGTTACAATATAAGGGAAACATGTTGTTTTATCAATTGCCCGTCAATGAGTTATTTTTTTAGATCGGTTTAATACCTGATCGTTTAAACAGCTATTTGAATCTTTTTGTATCTTTAAGAACGACTCCACTAAACAAATAGAGGGTATTTTGAGTAGTATGTTAAAAGACAAACCTATGAGTAGTGAATCAGATTTAGTAAGTGTATTTGCAGGTCCCATCGTAGAAGCCGAATATTTAAAGCGTTATCTTATCGACAATCATGTTGATGTGTTTATTCGTAATGATATGCAATCGGGTTTAGCTGCCGGTTTTGGCGCGGCTACCCCCGGAACGGCTGTGCAATTACGTGTACATCGCGATGAATATGATCGCGCAAAGGAACTAATTGAGGCCTATAAAAAAGAGTAATCAGGGAAGAGGTAGGTTGTATCTCTCTCTTAGCGTAAATCCTACCGTATTCTTATACCCGGCTGTTTTAAGCTGACGAGTTGCTTCGTGACCGTATTGAGCAATTTGTCGGGTGTTGTGCGCATCGGAATTGATTTGGATGGGAATATTTCGTTCCCGGGCTGCATGAAGCCACTTTTCTGCCGGATAAAATGCCTTGCAGGGCTTGTTTTTGCCATTGGTGTTAAGCTCTATTGCTACCCCACTTTTGGCAATGCTGTCAAGTGCTTTTAAAGGGGCTGAATCCGAAAGGTTGGCAGGGAGCCGATTGAATTTCTTTATCAAGTCGAAATGAGCAATGATATCAAACAGACCTGAATTTGCTGCTTCGGCAATCAGACGATAATACTGTAGGTAATGTTCCTGTGTTATCAGCTTCTTATGCTTGCCTGCTGTATCAAAATTCCAGTCGCCCAGGTAGTGTACCGCCCCGATAACATAATCCAACCCCGGATGAGCAGTCACCTCTTCCACTATTTTTTCTTTGCCGGGGAGGTAATCAATTTCAAGTCCTACTTTTATGGCTATTGCTTTCTCTTCTTTCTTTACCTGGGCAAGATCGTCAATTGCCTGGTAAGCTTCCTTTAGTGTCATTGACCATTTGGGTTGATGTAAACACAGATGATCGCTGATCCCAAATTCTTTTAAGCCCAGCCGTTTTGCTTCCGCTATCATCTGAAGTTGTGTTGCCTTGCCGTCGGAGCGAACCGTGTGTGTGTGATAATCGTAATGCAGCATAATCAAGCAGATGTTGTGTGTTTTTGTTTAATGTTTGATAGGATAAAGCTCAATCTTTTATGTAGCAAAAGTGTGAGGGTGGTTGCTAGAAGTGCCCAAATAGCTATGGAGGTCAGGTATATAGTCCCAACTGCTTGTAGTGTTTCGAGCCAGTTTGTTTTAAACATCTGAAGGATGTCTTCAGGAGGCAGGATTTGTCTGTCTCCGATTGCCCATTTTGCTGTCTTAATAAAAGGGATAAATAAAATAAGTTGGATCGGAGCCAGGGTATATTGGATGGTTTGTAAAATAACCATGTTTAACTTAAATAGCAGGGCCGTCAGGAAGGCCGCAATTGTTGTGAGTCCTATCATGGGAGAAATGCCCAGGAAAAGCCCAAGGAGAATGGTGGTGGATAGTTTATCGGCCGACATCCCTTCCTGTAAGAAGGCTTTAATGGTGTCCAGACTGCGCTGAAGCCGTTTCTTTAGCAACGTTGTAAGGGGCGATTTTTTATGTATGCGTGTAGCGGACATGATGTAAGGTACATAAAAATTTGACAAGCAGGTATGAATGGCAGGTTTATGTTGGAGGTTGCAAAAAAAAAGGCTGCTTGCGGCAGCCTTTTTTTTGTTTGTATTTGGTAAAGTTAATATTGGTAGTCTTTGAGACTCTCCATGAGTTTTTTACGTGTGAAAAATATGCGACTCTTAACTGTACCTATCTTAAGATCTAGTTTTTCTGCAATCTCCTTATACTTAAATCCGGATAGGAACATTTTGAAGGGTTGTTTAAACTCTAAAGGTAGTTTTTCGATCTGCTTGTTAATTTCGATGATGGAATATTCACTATCGGGACGTGTTGACGCAACATCCTTGGTGAGGTTGATGAAATATTGGTTTTTTGTATTGTCGTTGTGGGTGTTTTCCTTCTGTTGTTTTCGGTAATTGTTTATGAAGGTATTCTTCATAATGGTGAAGGCCCACGCCTTTAAGTTTGAGTACCCTACAAATTTGTCGCGGTTTGAGAGAGCTTTCAAATAGGTCTCCTGTAATAAGTCCTTCGCTTCGTCGCTGTTTGATGTTAAACTTAAAGCAAAACGTTCCAGCTTGCTTTCCAGGTCTATTAGTTGATGATTAAATTCAATTGCAGTCATAGTTGTATAGCTTTTGGTTTTGTTTGTTCAACAAATATACAAAATAATATAACAGAAAACCAAAGAAAGGACGTTAAAATTATCTAAATAAACCTCCATTTCTAAATTGTTAATGAAAGTTAATGTGCAGGACAGTAAGTGATTAGGTAAAAAAGGAGTTGTTCGTTCTAAATAGAAACCGGCGCTATGTCGTTGTTTAAGCTTCCTACAGAAGGATTGACGTAAACTTAAACAAAAATTAACCTCCAATGCGCTTATTTATAATGAGTTTAAATAAGGTCAGGGCGTGTCGGATACCAGAAAAATGGTACTGGCAGATAGGCTTACTAATGATAGCGAAAAATAACCGTTGTTTTGTTGTTTTCTTTTTTGCTGCACTATCGGTTCTTTTAAGCGGGAAGTTTATTGAAGATAGTTTTGAGACTATGCAAGGTATTACTAGGTGTTCCTTTTTTCTAATCACTATTGTTTCACTAAATTTTTTACCCGCACACAAGTGTTTGCTCTTTTCTACTGAATAATGCATCGGTTTATCATGTGCCTTTAATTATCGGGCTCGTATTGAAGAAGAAGAAGGAGGAGCTGTGGCTTTTATTCGATATCCCTGTTGGTCTATGAAAAGCTCAGATATGTGAGGTTACAAGAATTTATAGACAGCTCAAGCTTTTGATTTTTGTAACGAAAAATTATTGAGGAATGACAACTGTAAGCTCTTTTTGCTATTGCCGAAACTATGGGATGCAGGGGTAGCTATCCCGGAAAAGGGGAATTGATGAGGCTTAAAGGAGGTTTTTCAGGAAGTTTACCAAATCGGATGGCGAGGCTATTTTTATTACATTCGAAGGTATGGTATCAAGGTTCTCTTTAACATATCGGCCTGTAATGAAGATCGATTGAAAGGGAAATGCCTGCGATAATCGTCGGATAAACTCGGAGGAGGCTTTGCCTTTTAAGGAAGAAACCATTGCCGTAAACAGATAATCGGGTCTCACAATCTTGCTGGTCTCCACAATGTCGTTGAAGGGTACGGAACTTCCCAGGTAGTATACTAAGTGGCCATTTCGTTTTATCAGGTAATTGTAAAAGAGTAACCCCAATTCGTGGAATTCGCCTTCGGGCAGAAATAATATAAACTTCTTGGCTTGCTGTTTATCGGAAATAACCAGGTTGTCGATGGCTACCATGAGCTTTTGACGAAAGAGATTGGACACAAAATGCTCGTGTGCAGGATTGATGTTTCCGGTTTGCCACAACAGCCCGATCTTCTCGAAAAAGGGAAAAATAACCTTGATTACTGTCTTTTCAAACCCTTCGTGCATGATAAAGCGCGAAAGAACTTGATCAAACTTGGCCTCATCAAGATCGATCATGGCAATGATCAGGTTCTCAATTTGGCTCTCAACACTGCTGGATTCATGGGCGATGTTCATCACCTTTTCCCCAAGTTCCTCGCGCGAAAGGGTGGCAATTTCCGAAATCTTCATCCCATGTCGATTCAGTATGGTGATGTTTAATAGATGTTTCAGATCCTTGTCGCCATAGTAGCGAATATTGGTTTCCGTACGATG